>CBDUCD010000337.1:0-3401 GCA_965365535.1 uncultured Rhodothermales bacterium
CGAAGCCGAGACGCCTGTTGATCCCGAAGCGCCCGAGCGCACGAGCGACGTGTCGGCGCAGACGCCCGGCACCCCGCTCGACGCGCCCGAAGAAACGGCCGGTGGCCCTGCCACCAACCCCGAGACGGGCATCAGCGGCGAAAACCAGCAGAACCAGCTGAAGTAACCGCCGCGACGCCTCTGCCTGACGGGCGCCTTCCCAGACGGGAGGGCGCCCGTTTTTCTTTGGGCGGGCGTCAGGGCGCGGGGCAGCGCCGGGCAAGGGCGCGGGCGCGGGCGGCGTGGGGGAACAGCGCGTGGGCGGCGCGGGCGTGCCGGCAGCGCAGGGTGCGGCCGCCGCCGCCCTCGGCCAGCCGCAGGTGGATGAGGTAGCTGCCCGGGTCGAGCGCCGCCGCCTTTTCGAGGGCCGCGCGCCCGCCCTCGGCATAGTGCTCCATGGCGCGCAGCTGGCGCGTGCTGTACCACGTGGCGCCGGCGGTAAAGGCCAGCAGAAGTGCCCACGCGGCCAGCCGCAGGCGAGGCGAAAAGGTGCGGGCCGGCGCAGGCGAGGCGCCCAGCGCGCCCGTCCCCGCGGCGACGAGCAGGAGGGGCGCGGGCAGCAGCAGCACGGCATCGAACAGTCCCACGACGGTGACGCCCAGCGCGAGCGCCAGCAGGGCGAGGGCGTAAAAGGCGTCGGCCAGCGTGACGGCCCGCCACAGGCTGCGGGCGGCGCCCAGCACCACCATCAGCCAGGCGAGGCCGGCGAGGGCGGCGCCCAACAGTCCGCGCTCGGACGCAAGCGCGACGACGTCGCTGCTGGGCCACGGGTTGGCGGTGCGGCCCGCCTGCCGCGCACTCAGCGACGGGTCGCGGGGGCCGGCGTGGCCGGGGTACGCGACGGCCCAGTTGCCCGGCCCGGCGCCCAGCAGCGGGTCGGCCAGCAGTACCCGGAAGGACGTGCGGTACTGCACCAAGCGCCCGCGCCCGCTGCCCTCGCGGTAGTTGGCCACGCCCCGCGCCGTCTCGGCATACGGCGCGTCGCTGCGCCAGCGCAGGGCGTTGGGCAGCGTCAGTGCCGCCAGCGCGCCCGCGCCCATTACAATCGCCAGCACCCCGCCGTACAGAAGGGGCTTGAGCAGGCGCTGCCGCGCGGCGATGATCGCCAGGCCCATCGCCACGACCATCCCCACGACGCCCGCTCCCAGCCACGCTGCCCGCGAGCGCGTCAGCACGAGGGCTGCCATGCACAGCGCCGCCCCCACCAGCCACCACAGCCGCCGCCTCGGCGCGGCCCACGCGACCGTCAGCACGAGGGGCAGGCCGAACGCCACGATGTGCCCGACGGAGTTGCGGTTGCCCAGCGTGCCCCCCGGCGAACGGTTGACGCTGAAATACTGCGATTCGACGCCGTACGCCTGCAACAGCGCCACGCCCGCCGCCACGACGACGGCGAAGGCCAGCCCGCGCAGCAGGTGCAGGCCCAGCCCGGCGGCGTACAGCCCGCGCGCCACGCCAAAGAGCAGCAGTCCCGAAAAAGTGAGCGCGACGGCGCGCGCCGCCGCCCACCCGTTCTGCGCAAAAAGCGCCGAAACGAGGCTGACCACCAAAAAGAGGCCGAGCAGGGCTTCGAGCCGCGACGTTTCCTGCTGCCGCGCCCGCGCCAGCATCAGCACGCCCGACACGAAGGCCGTCGCGTGCAGGACGAGTTCTTTCGGGACGTAGAACCGGTCGAGTTCAAAGGCGAAATAGGGCGAGACGACGAGGATGGAAAAGACGGCGCCCAGCTGCACCACCCGCAGCGCCAGGCGGTCGAAGAGGGTGGATACGGGCGGGACGAACGGCGCGGGTTGCACGGGCAGAAAGGCGGGAGGCAGGGCCGAAAGGTAGCACAGCGCGGCGTGCCGGCAGGAGGCCGGGGGCCTTCGCGCAACAACCTTCCGCTTTTCAGGGCGTTTACCGCCCCCAAACCCGGCCCGCGCCCATGATCTACACGTCCCCGCTGATGCGGCCCGAAACGCTCACCGTCGAGCCCGAGGTGGCCGCGGCGTTCGACGCCCTGCTCGACGCGTGCCGCCGGATGCTGCCGAGCGTGGACGAGGAGATGGTGCGGCGGGCCTTCCGGCTCGCGCACTGGGCGCACCGCAACGACCGGCGCGCCACGGGCGAGCCCTACATCCTCCATCCCCTCGCCGTCGCCCGCATCTACGTCGAGGAAATCGCGCTCGACGACGTGAGCGTGGCCGCCGCCCTCCTGCACGACGTCGTCGAGGACACCGACATCACGACCGGCCTGCTGAAGCAGGAGTTCGGCGCCGAGCTGGCGACGATTGTGGACGGCCTCACCAAAATCCGGGGCGTGTTCGCCTCGCGCGAGATCGGGCAGGCCGAAAACGTGCGCAAGCTGATGCTCTCGATGGCGATGGACATCCGCGTCATCCTCATCAAGTTTGCCGACCGGGTGCACAACATGCGCACCATCGGCGGGCTGCCGCCCCAGAAGCAGCTCAAAATCGCCCACGAGACGCTCGACCTCTTCGCGCCGCTGGCGCACCGCTTCGGCCTGTTTCGCATCAAAAGCGAGATGGAAGACCTGTCGCTGCGCGTCATCTACCCCGACGCCTATTTCGAGATCGCCGAAGGGCTCAAGGCGACGCGGCAGGAGCGCGAGGCGGCCTTGCAGCGCTTCGTGGAACCCCTCAAAACGCGCCTCAAAGACGAGGGCTTCCACTTCGACATTTATGGGCGCCCCAAAAACATCTATTCCATCTACCGCAAAATGCGGCGGCAGGAAAAGACGCTCGAAGAGATCTACGACTTGATGGCCGTCCGCATCGTCATCAAAGACGAGGGCAAAAAAGGGCGCGACGAGTGCTGGCGGGCGTACTCGGTCGTCACCGACCTGTACAAGCCCATCCCCGAGCGCTTCCACGACTTCATCTCGAACCCCAAAAGCAACGGCTACCAGAGCCTGCACACGACCGTCCTGGGGCCGGGCGCGCGGCGCGTCGAGGTGCAGGTGCGCACCCAGTCCATGCACGACGTGGCCGAGCGCGGCGTGGCGGCGCACTGGAAGTACAAGGAAGGCGTGACCGGCGGCACGGGCCGCTTCGACGAGTGGCTGACGTGGGTGCGCGACCTGCTCGAGACGCCGCGCTCCGAGGCCGCGACCGAGTTCGTGCAGGACTTCCGCCTCAACCTCTACGACGACGAGATCTACGTTTTCACGCCCAAGGGCCAGGTCATCACCCTGCCGCGCAACGCCACGCCCGTGGACTTTGCCTTCCAGGTGCACAGCGAAGTCGGCTTTCACTGCATCGGCGCCAAGGTGGGCGGCAAAATGGTGCCGCTTTCGCACAAGCTGCGCAGCGGCGACCAGGTCGAGATCATCACGTCCAAAAAGCAGACGCCCAACCCGGACT
>CBDUCD010000338.1:0-3391 GCA_965365535.1 uncultured Rhodothermales bacterium
GGGCGCGCCGAGACGTTTCCGCCCGGCGTGCCCGCCGTCAGCCTTTCAGGTACTGGGCGAGAAAGGCGAGCGTTTTCTGCCAGCTGTCCTGGGCGGGGCCGGGCTGGTAGTTGCGGCCCGTGGGGTTGGCAAAGGCGTGGCCGGCGCCCGCGTACGTCGTGACCTCGTGCTGGACGCCTGCTTCCTGCAAACGCTGCTCGAAGGCGTGGACGGTGTCGAGGGGAATGCTGCCGTCGGCCTCGCCGAAAAAGCCGCGCACGGGCATCTCGAGCGGGCGGAGTTCATCTACCGTGGCGCCCGATATGTCGCCATAGTAGATGACGGCGGCGTCGAGCTGGCGGGGCATGGCGAGGGCGGCCTGGAGCGCCATGCCGCCGCCAAAGCACCAGCCCAGCACGCCGATTTTGCGGGCGCCGCGCCTTTCGAGAAAGGCGTACGCCTGCGCCATGTTGGCCCGCACGGCGTTCATGTCGCCGGTGGCCTGCCTCAGCAGCCCCATCGCCGCGTCGGGCGTCTCGGCCACCTGGCCGCCGTAGAGATCCACGGCGAGGACGCGGTAGCCTTCGCCCGCGAACCGCTCGGCCATCGCGCGGACGTTGTCGTTCAGCCCCCACCACTCGTGGATGACGAGCAGGGCGCCCGTCACGCCCGCCGAGTCCTGGGGGGCGGCGTAGTAGCCCGTGGCGGGGCCGTAAGCTACCGCGCGGGCGGCGACGGGCTGGCGGGGCGGCTGCACGAGGGCCGTGGCCTCCGTCGAATCGCCGGCGTGCTCGGCGGCGAGGGCGGCGTCGTGCTGGTGGGCCGCGTCGGGGCGGGCGCAGGCGGCGACGAGGACGAGGGGCAGCAGGGCGATAGGGCGCATGGTGGGCATGGGTTCAGGGTTGGGCGGAGCGGCGGGCGTGGACGGGCGCGTGCGGGTTTTCGGGGCGCAGGGGCAGCCCGCACGTGGGGCAGTGGCTGAGTCCGGCGGGCACGCGGTGCAGGCCGGACGGGCACAGCCGGAACATCTCGGTTTCCTGGAGCGGCGTGCCGCAGTAAAAGCAGTGAATGGCGCGCGGACTGTTGAGGTTGCGGCACACGGGGCATTCGCCCGGCTCCAGAAACGGCGACTCGGCCACGAGTTGCAACAGCCGGTGGTGCGCCAGGTAGCCCAGCGCCACCAGCACGCTCAGGCTCACGAGCGACGCGTACGTCTGCTGCAACAGGAGCCCGTAGTTGGCTGCCGCGTGCAGCAGGGCCGCCACCGCCACGTACGGCGCCATCACGACGGCGCGGTTTTTCTCGGGGTAGATAAAGCGCGCCTTGGCCAGCCCGTAGCCCCACACGGCGGCGTAGCACATGTGCGCCGGCACGGGCCAGATAAAGCGCACCAGCAGCACCTCGTTGCCGTAGTTCTGCGCATACAGCACGTTCTCGACGGCGGCAAAACCCAGCGCGACCGTCATCGCGTAGATCATGGCGTCCACGGGCTCGTTGAGGTCGCCCAGCCAGCGGGTGCTGTACACGGCAGCGATGGACTTGCAGATTTCCTCGCTGAAGCCCGCGAACAGGCAGAACAGGAGCAGCTTGCCCTGCGAGACGGCGCCGGGCCGCGTGAGCATCCCGGCGTGGACGCCGATCCACTGGCTGAACCCTTCGTTGAGCAGGGCCGCCGCGCCGATGCTGACGGCGCCGCCCAGCGCGGCCACGCGCAGCAGGTACCGCAGCCCTTCCGGCTCGATGCGGTCGTAGCGGCGGAGGAAATAAAGCCAGATTCCGGTGCCGAGGGCGACGGCGCCGACTGTGACGAACAGCACGGAAGAGGGGCATTAACCGCCCGTAAGGTAACGCCCTTAGCGCCCGGGGCTGCCGCGCCCGCGCCCCGACAATGCTATCTTTTCGTGCCCTCCTCCTTTTTCGCCTACTGCCCTTCGCATGGCTCCGGCTCCGCCGCCTTCTTCCGCCCCCGCCCTCTCGTACCGCGCCGAGGCGGGGCGGAAGGCGCTCCACCTCCTCGCCCTCGCGCTGCCCGCGGGCGTCTGGTGGATGGGCGCGCCGGCGGGCCGATGGGTGCTGGGAACGGTTGCCCTCGTCGCCCTCGCGTGCGACGTGCTGCGGGCGCGGTGGGCGGCCTTCGAGCGCGCCATCACGCGGCCCTTCGGGTGGATGATGCGGGCCGAGGAGCGCCCGCCCGTGCCCGGCCCCGTCGCCATCAACGGGGCCACGTGGGTCGTCGTGGCGCTGTTTCTGCTCGTCGTCGCGTTTCCGCTGGCGGCGGCGCTGCCGGCTTTTGCCGCCTTTATGACGGGCGACGCGGCGGCGGCGCTCGTGGGGCGGCGCTGGGGGCGGCACCGCTGGCCGGGCACGCGCCGCACCATCGAGGGGTCGGCGGCGTTCCTGTTCGTGGCGCTCGCCGTGCTGGCGGCGCTGCGCGTGCCCCTCGGCCCCGCCCTCGCCTGCGCCGCCACCAGTGCCCTCGCCGAAGCCCTCCCCATCCCCTTCAACGACAACCTGCGGGTGCCTTTCGCGGGCGCCCTCGTGCTCTTCCTGCTGCTGCCATGACCCCCGCGCCCGTCCGCCGCCTTGCCACCGCCGCCCTCAGCCGCTTTACGCTCCAGGAGGCGTTTCCGCAGCCCGAGGTGATCAGGACGCGCCATCCCGTCGTGCTGATGCACGGCTTCGGGATGCTGTCGGGGCTGCGCCGCCACGGCCACCTGCACGACGAGGCGATGTGCCTGCGCCAGCACGGCAACCTGGCGTACGCGCCCAACGTGGCGCCCTACCAGACCGTCGCCGTGCGCGCCGAGCAGTGGCGCGAGCGCCTCGTCGCCATTCTCGACGAGACGGGCGCCGACAAGCTCAACCTCGTCGCCCACTCGATGGGCGGCCTCGACGCGCGCTTTCTCATCAGCCGGCTGGGCATGGCCGGGCGCGTCGCCACCCTCACGACGCTTTCGTCGCCGCACCACGGCTCGTCCATCGCCACACTCGTCCTCGAACGCCCCGAAAAGCTGCGCGCCGTGCTGGCGGACTTCGTCAACTGGATGGGCGCCACGACGCAGCTCTACCCCACCGCCGACGTGCTGGCGGCCCTCGTGCAGCTCACGCCCGAGTACGTCACCGAAACCTTCAACCGCGAGGTGCCCGACCACCCGGACGTGCACTACCGCTCGTTCGCGGGGCAGGCGGGGCGCCACGTGGGCACGGGCATCAACCCCCTCCTGCGCGTGCAGAACTGGATGCTCTACGGGCGCGAGGGCGTCAACGACGGCCTGGTGAGCGTCGAGAGCGCCCGCTGGGGCGACTTCCGCGGCACCGTGAATGCCGACCACGCCGAGCAGGTGGGCCTGCGCCTGCTGCCCGGCGGCGACTTCAGCTCGAACGACTTTTTCCTCGACCGCGCCCGCGAACT
>CBDUCD010000339.1:0-3371 GCA_965365535.1 uncultured Rhodothermales bacterium
CCGTACGTGCGCAACCGCTGCATCATGGTCGAGCACGCGCGGTAGGCGCCGCCGCCCGCCGTCGGGGCTAACCTCGTTCCCCGACTCCGGCCACCAGCGCGTCGAAGCGCGCCTGCTCGGCGGCGAGGGCGGCGCGCAGGGCATCGAGGCGGGCGTCGGGGTGGCGGGCGGTGGCTTCGACGACGGCGGCGTAAAACCAGCGCTGCCGCTCCGGCCCGCTCGTGAGGCCGATGCGGCCGGGGCCGGTGGCAAACACGTCAATGCCGGCAGCAAGGCCCTCGTTGGTCGTCCACAGGTTGTGCAGCTTGTCGGCCAGGCTGATGGCGGCGGCTTCGGGCGGGGCCGGGCGCAGCCTTTCCAGGTAGCCGTCCTTGCGCGCCTGCCACTTCAAGGGCTGGCCCCGCTCGTCGTACTTGGGCTCGGTGACGGCCTCGACGAGGGCGGCGATGCGCGGGCCCATGGTGCGTTCGAGCACGTCGCGGCGGAGCCGTTCGCCCGCCCGGTTGGCGTCTTCGATGCTGTCGTGCAGAAACGCCGCCGCCACGGTTTCGTCGTCGAAAAGGGCGCGCTGCACGGTCAGGGCCACGGTTGCCAGGTGCGCCATCGTGGGCACGCGCACGGGCGACGCATCGGCGTAGGCAAAGGCGGGCGGACGCCACCGGCCTTTGCGGTACGTGCCGTCGTGCCACTCGCTGGCCAGTTCGATGGCGCGCTCGACGAGCGGGCTGAAAGGCGTCATGGCAGGCAGCGGGTTACAGGGCGGGCGGCGCCTCGACGGAGACGATGGCGTGGGCCGAGGTGTCGAGCGGCAGCGTTTCGAGCAGCCGGCGCGGCAGATCCCAGCCGTAATGGGCCAGAAAATAGCCGACGGTCAGCACGCGCTCCTGCGGCTTTTCGCCGGGAAACAGGTGCGCGCCAATGCGGGCCATCGCGTGCGCTAAATCCTGCTGCCGCCGCTTTTCGGCGCGCAGGGCGCGGGTGCCCAGTCGCGCGGCTTCCTTTGCCAGCCGCGTGCGCGTAGCCCCGGCGCTGGCCGCCAGCGACCCGTCGAGACCGGTCAGCAGGGGCGCGACCGCGTCCACGGCGGCCTGCAATGCGCCTGCGAAATCGTCCAGCGCGGTCTGCAAACGGCCGTCCATGCGGCGGGCCACGACGCGCTGAAACGCCATGTCCGGGCGGGCGTCGAGGTCGGCGGGGGCCAGCCCGTGCCGGGCCATCAGCTGCTGCACGCGCGGCTCGACAAGCGTGGCACTGGCGCGCGGATAAATGACGGGCATGGGCACGGCGGCCGCCTGGTACGCCGGGCCGAACTGCGCGTAATACGCAATTTCGCCCGGTCCGGCCACGTACGCCGCCGTGGGCAGAAGGGTGTCCTGCGCGAGGGGCCGCAGCAGCACATTCGGGCTGAACGCCTCGGGCTGCGCGGCAATCTCGTCCAGCAGTTCGGGCTGCGTGTACGTCCGGCCCGTGCCACGCACGGTGTAACCGTCGCCCTCGGCGTCCACGGCCAGCCGACCGGCGGGCGTCAGCATGAACAGGTTAGTGGGCGTCACGTGCACCTGGGCGTGGAAGCCCGCGTCCACGAGCCGCGTGCTCGCGCCTTCGACTTCGCGCGTCACGCCGGCACTTGCCCGCGCGTCGTGCTGGAAAAGGGGGACGAGCAGCCTCTTCAACTCGGCGTCGTCGGGGTCGATGAAAACCAGCCCGGTGTCGGGGAAAAGGGTGCGGGCGAACCGCGCAAAGGCGTCCGTCAGCGTCGTGCCCGGCGCGTACGCCTGGCGCAGCGCGTCCATCAGCCGCGCCCGGTCGCGGGTGTCGGGCAGGGCGTTTTCGAAGGCGTCGAGCGCGGGCCGGATGGCGTCCGTCAGGACGAGTCGCCCGACCGGCCCCGCGTTGCCATTCGCGGGCATCGGGTGGTCGTAGCGGATGGTCACGGGCGTGTCGCCGTCGAGCAGGGTCGCCCCCGCGATCTCGTCGAAGTCGTGATCCTCGCCGTGCAGCCAGAAAACGGGCACCGCGGGCTGCCCCTCGGCTGTCAGCCGGGCCGCCAGCGCGATGGCGGTGAGGGTTTTATAGACCGTGTAGATGGGGCCGGTGAACAGCCCGAGCTGCTGCCCCGTGACGACGGCGGCGGTGCCGGGCCGGGCCAACCGTTCGATGTTACGCCGCACCTTTTCGTCGAGGGGTGCGCCTTCTGCACTCCACCGCTCGTTCTGGCGCAGCAGCACGCGCGCGAGCGTGTCGCGGTGTTGCACGTGCTGGGCGGCGCGGCGGGCGGCGTCGTGCAGCGCGTCGGGGCTGAAGGGCGGGTGCGCGTAGAAGGGCGCGAGCGGCCTGAAATCCGACGTGTAGGCCCGGAAAAGGGGCGAGAAGCCGCGCAGGTCGCCAAACGGAAGGGTGGCGGGACAGTCGGCGGGGGCGGCTGCCTCGGGCACCTCAGTTGTCTTCACCGCGCAGCTTTTTGAGCTGGTCGCGCAGGCGGGCGGCTTCCTCGTAATCCTCGTTGCGGATGGCGGCGTCGAGCTGCGACTCGATCTTCTCGGCGCGCGAGAGGGGGCGGGCGGGCGCGCTGGGCGCGGGCTCCTCTTCCTCCTCGTGCTCCTCGACAAACGACGCCTCGTTTTCCTGCTCGGCCATCACGCCGGCTTCCTCCATCACGGCAGGCGCCACGTAGATGGGCACGTCCAGCCGCACGGCCAGGGCGATGGCGTCGGAAGGGCGGGCGTCGAGCTGGCCTTCGACGCCGCCCATGACGTAGCGCACCTTGGCGAAAAACGTCCCCTCGCGCAAATCGTCCACGAGCACGTCCGTCACCTCGACGCCAAAGGCTTCGATGGCGTTGCGGAACAGGTCGTGGGTAAGCGGGCGCGGCGGGTGGATTTTCTCCAGCTCGAAGGCGATGGCCTGCGCCTCGAACGAGCCGATCACGATGGGCAGCCGCCGGTTGCTCTCCACCTCGCCCAGCACGAGCGCGTAGCCGTTGCCGGAGGTGGGGTACGTCGAGAGGGTGAGGATTTCTACCTGAATAAAGTCCATGCGGGCACGCAAATCCGGCGGGGGGTCAGTTCCCCATCGTGGTGAGGACGCGATCTAACGCGGCCAGAAATTGACTGTTCTCGGCTTCGGTTCCGGCGCTGACGCGCACGTAGCGCGGAAGCTCCGGGTAACCGGCCATGCTGCGCGCGAGCACGCCGTCGGCGGCGAGCGCCTCTACCAGCTCGCCGGCCTCCTGCGCGGTGCGGAAAAGGAGGAAGTTGGCCGCCGTCGGCACGGCCTCCACGCCGGGCTTCGCACAGAGGGCGTCGTAGAGCTTCCGGGCTTCGCGTTTGAGGAAGGCGGCGCGCTCGGCCACGAGGTCGGCGTTTTCGAGC
>CBDUCD010000340.1:0-3366 GCA_965365535.1 uncultured Rhodothermales bacterium
GCTGCGAGATGGTGCCGAAGCGCTGGAGGTAGTCCTGCTGCGCCTTTTCGCCGGCCAGCCGCTTGCGCTCGAGCACGCGCTTGAGCGTGAGCAGAATCTGGCTGGGGTTGACGGGCTTGGTGAGGTAGTCGGTAATCTGGGCGCCGAGGGCTTCCTCCATCAGGTGCTCCTCCTCGCTGCGCGTCACCATGACGACGGGCACCTCGGGCGCGAACTGCTTGATTTCGGCGAGCACGTCGAGGCCGCCCATGCCGGGCATCTGCTCGTCGAGAAAGACGAGGTCGGGGCGGCTCTGGCGCACCTGCGCCACGCCGTCGGCGCCGTTCGAGGCACTCACGACGGTGTGGCCCTTGGATTCGAGAAAGAGGATGTGGGGGCGGAGAAAGTCGATCTCGTCGTCCACCCAGAGAATGTCGGCCATGCGTGTGGAAAGTGGTGCAAGGGCCATACCGCGCGGGCAGGGGGTGGGATTCCCGCGATGATGAACAGGGTGTAAAGCCGCCTCTTGCCACAACTTCTGGCCGTGCGTATCGTCAAGGGCGCCGCCTGCCCAGAACGTGTTCTGGAATCTATTCCGCACGCCGTGCTAACTTCCATGAGTGTGTCTCTGACGACCGCCGACCTGTCGCGGCTCGAAGAAGCCAGCCGCGTGCTGCTCTCGCCCCTTGCCGCGCCCGACTTCGACGCGTGGCGGGCCGAGGCCGCGCGGTGCGTGCGGCGGCTGCTCGGCGCCGACCACGCCGTGTTCGGCATCACGGGCGAGGCCCGCCCCTACGTGCTCGACGGCCTCGACGCGGGCACGTGGCAGCGCTACGCCGACTACATCACGCACACGCAGATGACGTGGGGCACGCGCGACGCCGTGGTGGACTGCTGGCTGCGGGCGCACCACGCGGCGGGCGGCGGCGCCTTCAGCGAGCACACCATCGAAGCGGCGCTGCGGCCGCACGGGCTGGCCCTGCGCACGTCCGAGCTCATGAACGGCGTGGCGTGGCCCAACGGTATGCACAGCCTGTGCGGCGTCACGGCCACCGTCGGGGCAGCGCAGGCCGGCCTTCAGGTCACCTACAGCCGTCCCGGCGCCGCCGACGAGGCCGCCAACCTGGCCCTGCTGCGCGTGCTGCTGCCCGCCTTCCGCACCGGCCTCGACGCGTGGAACCGCTTTGGCGCCCAGCGCACCACGCTCGACGTGATGGACGAGGCCCTCGTCGTGTTCAGCCGCGCGGGCGCCGAAGTCCACCGCAACCCGGCCCTCGAACGCCTGCTGGGGCGCGACCCGCACCGCGCCGCCGTCGAGGCCCGGCTGGCCGCGCTGGGGCGCGACGTGCGGCGCGGCGGCCCGGCCCTGACGCTGCCCCCCGCCGTTCAGGTCGAGACGGCGCGGGGCGCGTACACGCTGCGGGCGTCGCTGCTGCCGGCAGGCTCGTTCGGCCCTGATGCCGCCGTGCTCGTCTCCGTGCAGGTGGCTACCGCGCAGGTGCTGCCCACCGCCGACGACGTGCGGGCGCGGCTGGGCCTGACGCGGCGCGAGGCCGAGGTGGCGCTGCTGCTGGCCGAGGGCCTGACGAATGGCCAGATGGCCGAGCGCCTGTTCGTGAGCCCCCACACCGCGCGCCACCACGTCGAAAACGTCATGGCCAAGCTGGGCGTCGCCGCCCGCGCCGGCGTGGCCTCCCGGCTGATGGGCGTGGCCTGAACGCGCGGGCGCCCCGGCCCGTCAGCGCGGCTGCAAAGGCATCGCCTCCGGGATGGGCCGGGCGGCTTCGCGTGCCACGAGTTCCAGCTCGGCGCGGTACACGCGGCGCAGAAACGGCACCAGCAGCCCCCGTTCGAGGGGGGCGCGCCAGCGCGGCACCTCCCACCGCGTCTCGATCTGCGCCCGCGCGCGGCGGCCGCCGTCGAGGGGTTCGACGGTAAACGTCGTCACCATGCCGCTTTCGGGGATGGTTTCCCGGAGCACGCGTCCGGGCGCCGGCTCCGTCACGAGGGCGCGGAACAGGCGGCGCTGCCCCATCACGCGCATCTCGCACGTGAACACGGTGCCCGCGCCCTGCCCGCCCTTTTCGATGCGCAGGTTGGACAGGTACGCCGGCGGCAGCACGCGCGGGTGCCCGTTCTCGTAGTCGGCGAACAGGGCGTAAACGGCGCCCGCAGGCGCGGCAATGTCGCGCTGGGCGGCAGCGCAAAGGGTGGCTTTCACGGCGTCAGGGGTTTTGCGCTGGTTCGAGGGCGGCCAGGGCGGCTTCGAGGGCGGCGCGTTTGCCCGGGTGCGTTTCGCCCGCGAGCAGGGTTTCGAGGGCCTGCCGGTGCGCCACGGTCAGCGCGTCGGCGGCAGGCGCGGCCACGTCGGGCGCGACGCCCGTGCCCTCCCAGTTGGTGCCGCTGACGGGGTTGATGGCCCGCCCCATGGGCACCCACACGCCCACGTGCTCGGTGACGCGTACCGCGCCGCCGGGGTGGGCGCCGCCGCCCGTGGTCTCGCCCACCACGACGGCACGCCCGCGCTGCTGGAGGTTGTAGCAAAACTCCTCGGCAGCCGAAAACGTCTGGTTTGCGGTAAGGACGTACACGGCGCGGTCGGGGCCGTAGCGCGGGCCGTCGAGAACGGGCAGCGTCCAGAACTCCTCGGTGCGGTCGTCTTTGCGCCAGTAGAGCGAGTTGAGGTGGACGGGCTCGGGGCCGAACAGGTAGCTGGAGACAAGTTGCACCATCTCGGGCTCGCCGCCCTGGTTGTCGCGCAGGTCAATGACGAGGGCGTCGGTGCGCGAGAGAAAGCCCATCGCCTGGGCCACGGCGGCGCGCGCCTCGGGGCCATCCACGGGCGCGAAGCCCGTCATTTTGAGGTATCCCACGTTGCCGTCCAGCCGTTTCGCCTCGGCGATGCCGTAGTTCATGAAACGAAGCTGCGAGGCCATCCGCTGCCGCATCTCGGGGTCGGAGGCCGGGTCGGGCGCCGCCTCGGGCAGGGGGCGGGCGCTGTAAAACACCGTCAGGTGCTTGTCGTGGCTGACGGCGCGCAGGTGGGCCGTGAGGGTGTCGGCCAGCTGGCGCGCGTCGCTGATGCCGTCGTAGCGGTGGGCGCGGACGGCGTCGGCCATGGCGCGGGCCGTCTGCGGAAACACGTAGTCCGCATCGAGCCGCGCCAGCACGCCCTCGACGATGGCCTGCCGCGCCGCCGCGTCGAGCGGGGTGGACGGCTCGCCCGGCGCGGCGGGCTGGGCGTGGAGGGTCGAGAAGGCCGGCAGCAGCAGGCAGAGGGCACCGGCGAGCAGCAGAAAAAGGCGCATGGCAGAAGCGGGTTGGGTGACGCCGCCCATGCTACCCCGCCGCGCCCGTCCGCCGCATAGGCGGAATGACCCATTTGCA
>CBDUCD010000341.1:0-3365 GCA_965365535.1 uncultured Rhodothermales bacterium
TTGCCCATCCGCCGCGCCAGCAGAATCTGCCCGATGGTGTTGTTGATTTTGTGGGCGCCCGTGTGGCACAGGTCTTCGCGCTTGAGGTACACGCGCCCGCCGATTTTATCGGACAGCCGGGGCGCAAACGTGAGGGGCGTCGGGCGGCCCACGTAGTCGCGCAGCATCCGGCGCAGCTCGTCGCCAAAGGCCGGGTCGGCCCGCGCGTGGGCGTACGCCGCGTTGAGGGCTTCGAGGGCGGGCATCAGAATCTCGGGCACGAACGAGCCGCCGTACGGCCCGAAGTGGCCCGTCGCGTCGGGCGCGGCGTAAGGCGTGGTTTCAGTCATCGCTGGAAGGGGAGAGGGCGGCGTGGAAGGCGTCGAAAAAGGCGCCCAGCTTGTCGAAATCCTTGACGCCCGGCGCGCTTTCGACGCTGCTCGACAGGTCGATGCCGAGCGGGCGGACGGTGTCGAGGGCGAGGCCCACGTTGTCGGGGCCCAGCCCGCCGGAGAGGAAAAGCGGAAACTCGGCGGACAGCTCGCGCGCCAGCCGCCAGTTGAACGTCTCGCCCGTGCCGCCCAGCAGGTTGGTGTGGTACGTGTCGAGCAGGAAAAAGCGCGCCGCGTCGCGGTAGGGCGCCATGAGTTCGTACAGCTGCTCCGCCGACGCGTCGTGCATCACGCGGAACGCCTTGATGACGGGCACGCCCAGGGCGGCGCACACGTCGGGCGGCTCGCTGCCGTGAAGCTGCGCCCACGTAAAGCCCGCCGCGCCGATGGCCGCCCGCATTTCTTCGAGCGATGCATCCACAAAGACGCCGACGGGCGCGGGGCCGTAAAGCCACTCGGCGATGGGGCGCACCTTTTCGGGCGCGATGAAACGCGGGCTGGCCGGGTGCTGGACGAATCCCAGAAAGTCGGCGCCGGCGCCCGCGCAGTAGCGCGCGTCTTCGAGCCGGGTGATGCCGCAGATTTTGACGAGAGGATGCACAGGTACAGCGTTTGGTTCAGGATTGAGAGGGAGTTACGGCTTTCGGCTCGCGTAACGCTTGAACTTCGGCGCGCAGCGCGGCGAGGGCGGCGCCGGGGTCGGGGGCGCGCATGAACGCCTCGCCGATAAGCACGGCGCCGATGCCCTGCCGGTGCAAATGGGCAATGGTGGCGGCGTCGCCCAGCCCGCTTTCGGCCACGCGCACGATGCCCGAGGGCACGCGCGCCAGCACACGCGGCGCCCGCGACACGTCCACCCTGAACGTGCGCAGGTCGCGGTTGTTGACGCCCACGACGCGCGCCAGATGCCAGTCGAGGCGGTCGAGTTCGGCCTCGCCGTGGACTTCGACGAGCACGCCCAGCCCCAGCGCGTCTGCCGCCTGCTGCAAGCTGCGCAGGTGGGCGCCGTCGAGGGCCGCGGCGATCAGCAAAACGGCGTCGGCGCCCCACGCCCGCGCCTCGAAAAGCTGGTACTCGTCCACGACGAAATCCTTGCGGAGCAGCGGCAACGTCGTCGCCGCCCGCGCCGCCGCCAGGTCGCCGGGCGATCCGCCGAAAAAGTCGGGTTCGGTGAGAATCGACAGCGCCGCCGCGCCCGCCCGCGTGTACGCCCGCGCGTTGTCCGCCGCGCTGTACGGCTCGCGGATGACGCCTTTCGACGGCGACCGCTTTTTGGATTCGGCGATAAAGGCCATCTCGCGGCCCGCGAGGGCGGGGGCAAAAGGCACCGTCGGGCGGGCCGCGCCGGGGGCGTGTTGCAGGTCGGAAACCGGGGTTTCGCGCTTGCGCCGGGCCACGGTTTCGCGCGTGCGTTCGAGAATGGTGTCGAGAATGGTCATGCGCGGGGGGCGTGCTGGGTGGCGTCCACGAAGGCGGCGAGGGCACGGCGGGCCGCCCCGCTGTCGAGGCTCGCGCGCGCCGCCGCAAAGGCGTCCGGGACGCCGTCGAACCGCCCGCTGACGCCGAGGGCGTGGGCGGCGTTGAGCAGCACCACGTCGCGGTGCGGCCCCGCGTCGCCGCCCAGGACGCGGGCGATGAGGCGGGCGTTTTCCTCGCCCGTGCCGCCCACGAGCGCGGCAAGCGGGGCCGGGGCCAGCCCGAACGTCTCGGGCGTCACCGTCCGCTCCGTCACCTCGCCGCCGCGCGCCTCGAAAAGCCGCGTCGGCGCGCCCAGCGAGAGTTCGTCCAGCCCATCCTCGGCGTGGAGCGTCAGGGCGTGGACGCTGCCCGTCTGGGCCAGAATGCGGGCCATGCGGGCGGCCACGTCGGCGCGGAAGGCGCCCACCACCTGCCGCCGCACGCCCGCCGGGTTGCACAGCGGCCCCATGATGTTGAAAAAGGTGCGCACGCCGAGGGCACGCCGCACGGGCATCACGTGGCGCAGCGCCGGATGGAACAGGGGCGCAAAGGCGAATCCGATACCCGTTTTTGCAACACAAAACGCCACGCCGTCAGCCCCCAGGTCAATGCGCGCCCCGAGGGCTTCGAGCACGTCGGCAGAGCCCGAGCGCGACGAAACCGACCGGTTGCCGTGCTTGACGACGGGCACGCCCGCGCCGGCCACGACAAAGGCGGCGGCGGTCGAGATGTTGAACGTGCCGCTCAAGTCGCCGCCCGTGCCGCACAGGTCGAGGGCGTCGGGGGCTTCGACGGGGATGGGCACCATGTGGGCGCGCATGACGCGCGTAAAGGCGACGAGTTCGTCCAGCGTCTCGCCGCGCGCGGCCAGCCCCACGACAAAGGCGGCGATTTCCTCGCCCGTCGCCTCGCCCCGCATAATGGTGTCGAGGGCAGCAGCCGCTTCTTCGGACGTCAGCGTCTCGCCGCCCGCGATGCGCGTCAGAAATTGCTTCACGCCTTTTCCTCCGCCGCTGCCAGCCCGACCGTATGCTCCAGCCAGTTGGCGATGAGTTTGGGGCCTTCCGTCGTGAGCACGCTTTCGGGGTGAAACTGGATGCCCTCGACGGGCAGCAGCCGGTGCCTGAGCCCCATCACCACGCCGTCGTCGGTTTCGCAGGTGACTTCGAGGCAGTCCGGCAGCCCGTCCCGGTCCACGACAAGCGAGTGGTACCGCGTGGCCGTGAAGGGTTGCGACACGCCCTCGAAAAGCGGCGTGCCCGTGTGGAAAACCTCGCTCGTCTTGCCGTGCATCAGGCTGGGCGCGTACGTCACCCGCCCGCCAAACACCTCGCCAATGGCCTGGTGCCCCAGGCAGACGCCCAGAATGGGGATGCGCGAGCCAAAGGTTTCGATGAGGGCTTCCGAGATGCCCGCGTCGGCGGGGCGACCGGGGCCGGGCGAGATGAGGATGCCCGCGGGCGCCATCTCGCCCACCTCGTCAAGCGTGAGCGCGTTGTTGCGCGCCACCCGCACCTCGCCGGTGTGCTGCCCGAT
>CBDUCD010000342.1:0-3361 GCA_965365535.1 uncultured Rhodothermales bacterium
GAACAAGCACCCTGCGGTGCTGCGCCGCCCTCCACGCCACCCCTACGGCCCTGTCACAAATGACCATTGACCATTGGCCAATGACCACCTCAACCCCTGAACAGCGCCGCGCCCGCGTCGGCGAAATGCAGCAGGCCGCCCGCGTGCTCGGGCGCCGTGCCGGCGGGGCCGAAGCGTGGGAGGGCGGTGTGCCACTCGAGGTGGAGGCCGTCGGGAACGGGAACGTCCACGCCGGGGCGCAGGGCGACGGCGAGGGCGTAATCGCCCCGGCGCAGCAGCAGGCCCGCGTCGCCGGCGGGCGTGGCGTCGAGTTCGGGGGGCAGGTGGGGGCGCAGCGCCAGCAGCGTCTGGTAGAGGTGGCGCACGCCCTCGCCCTCGGGCCGCCGGGCCTCCTGCCAGTCGAGTTTGCTGGTGCGGAACGTGGCCTCGCTTTGCGGGTCGGGCACCTCGCCGCCAAAGCCGGAAAAGCCCTCGAACTCCTTTTTGCGGCCTTCCGTCACCTTGCGGCCCAGACCCGGCTCGTGGTCGGAGAAAAAGAGGAAAGGCGTCGTGGCGGCGTACTCCTGGCCCATGAACAGCAGGGGCAGCTGCGGCGCGAACAGCAGCAGCGCCGACGCCGCCTTGAAAACGGCAAGCGGCACGTCGTCGGTGAGGCGGTTGCCCAGGGGACGGTTGCCGATCTGGTCGTGGTTCTGGATGCAGAAGACGACGTTTTCGGGGCGCACGCCCGACGGGTCGGTGCCGCGCGGCTGGCCGCTGAAGGCCGACACCTGGCCCGTGTAAAACCAGTTCTGCTCCAGCGTCCGGGCAATCTGCGCAGCCGTCGCGCCCGCATAAGCGGCGTAATACTGCTCGGTATCGCCCGCCGTGAGGTTGCGCACCAGGTGGTGGAAATCGTCCACCCACACGGCATCCAGCCCGTAGCCGCCCTCCTGGCGGGGCCGGACGACGGTGTTGAGGTTGCGGTGGTCTTCGGCGACGAGCACGCGGCGCGGGCCGGTTTCGAGGGCGGCGACGGACTGGGTAAGCTCGGCCAGAAAGTGCGGCGTCGAGTCGTCCTGGAGGGTGTCCGTGGCGTCCAGCCGCAGGCCGTCGGCGTGGTAGTCGCGCAGCCACATCAGGGCGTTGTCGATGAAAAAGCGGCGCACGCCCGCGCTGTGGGTGTCGTCGAGGTTGACGGCGCGGCCCCACGGCGTGTGGTGCCTGTCGGTGAACATGGGCGCAAAGGCCGCGGCATAGGCGCCATCGGGGCCGAGGTGGTTGTAGATCACGTCGAGAAAGACGGCGAGGCCGTGGGCGTGGGCGGCATCCACGAATCGGCGCAGGTCGTCGGGGGTGCCGTACGCGCGCGAGGGCGCCCAGAGCGCGGCGTGGTCGTAGCCCCATCCCCAGCGCCCCGGCCAGTCGGCGACGGGCATGAGTTCGACGGCCGTCACGCCCAGCTCGCGCAGGTAGGGCAGCTTCTCCATCGCGGCGGCAAAGGTGCCTGGGGGCGTGAAGGTGCCCACGTGGAGTTCGTAGAACACCAGGTCGCGCTGCGCGACGCCCATCCAGGCGGCATCGCTCCAGGCAAAGGCGTCATCTACCACCTCAGAGGGGCCGTGGACGCCCTCGGGCTGGAAGCGCGAGGCGGGGTCGGGAAACGGCGCGCCGCCATCCTTGCGGTAGCGGTAGCGGGCGCCCGCCTTGAGGTCGGGGACGAAGGCGGTGAACAGTCCGTCGGGCTGCGCCGTCAGGGGCACCTCGCGCCCGTCGAGCACGAGGTCGAGGCGGCGGGCGAGGGGCGCCCAGACGGCAAACTGAACGCCCTCGGGCGTGACGGTCGCGCCCAGGGGGACGGAAGCAAAATCGGGCATGGTGGGGCTTGGGTGAGGCCGGCAGCAGGGGGTGCCGCCGGTCTCGTCCAACGAACGAAGGGCCTGCCCGTGCCCCTCGGAGGGCGGTTTTCTGCTTCGTTACGCCCGTTCGGCGCCTTTCAGCGCGCGTCCGTAGAGCGCCGTCACCTCGCGCAGAAACGCCGTGTTGGCCGCCTCCAGGTGGGCCGGGGTGCAGCGCCACGCCCAGTTGTCGGCGTCGCTGCCGGGCACGTTCATGCGCGCCTCGCTGCCCAGCCCCAGCACGTCCTGGAAGGGGATGATGACGAGGGCGGCGACGCTGGCCGAGATGGCGCGGATAAAGGCCTGGTGGATGGGCGCGTGCTCGCACGGAAACAGGTAGCGGGCGGCGTGGGCGCGCTCGCGGGCAAAGGCTGCGGCGTGCTCGGGCGAGCCCGCGTCGTTCCACCAGCCCACGGTCGTGTCGTTGTCGTGGGTGCCCGTGTAGGCGACGAGTTGGGGCGTGTAGTTGTGCGGCAGAAACGCCGAGTCGGGGCCGCCGCCAAAGGCGAACTGGAGCACGGCCATGCCCGGAAAGCCGAACTGCTCCATGAGGGCCGTCACGTCGGGCGTGATCTCGCCCAGGTTCTCGGCCACGACGGGAAGCGGGCCCAGCCGGGCGCGGAGGGTGTGGAACAGGTCGGCGCCCGGCCCGGGCACCCACCGCCCGCCGATGGCGGTTTCCTCGGCAGCGGGAATCTCCCAGTAGCCCGCAAAGCCGCGAAAATGGTCGAGGCGGACGGCGTCAACGAGGCGGAGCACATTGGCCATGCGGGCCGTCCACCAGGCAAAGCCGTCCTGGCGCATGTCGTCCCAGCGGTAGAGCGGGTTGCCCCAGCGCTGGCCCGTCTCGGAGAAGTAGTCCGGCGGCACGCCCGACACGACGGTCGGCTGGCCCGTTTCGTCGAGGAAAAACAGGTGCTGGTGCGCCCACACGTCGGCGCTGTCGTGGGCGACGTAGATGGGCAGGTCGCCGAGGATGTGGACGCCGCGCCCGGCGCCGTACGCGCGCAGCGCCTGCCACTGCCGGTCGAACAGCATCTGCCAGAACTGGTGCATCTGGAACGCCTCGGCATACTCCTGCCGCGCCTGGTGGAGGGCGTGCGGGTGGCGCCGCGCCAGCGCCTCGGGCCACTCCGTCCACGACGTGCCCGACGCCTCGGAAAGCGCCATGTAGAGCGCGTAGTCGTCGAGCCAGTGGCGCTGCTGGCTGGCAAACGTCCACAGGTCGGCGTGGAGCGGGTGGTCGGCATCGTCCTGGAAGCGCGCCCACGCCTTTTCGAGCAGGGCGCGCTTGAAGGGCACGACGGCCTCCCAGTCCACCCGGTCGGCGGGGAAGTCGGGGAGGTCGGACAGGTCTTCAGCCGTCAGCAGCCCGTCGGCGACGAGGGCGTCGGGCGAGACGAGCAGGGGGTTGCCCGCAAACGTCGAAGGACTCGAATAGGGCGAATACCCCCAGCCCGGCGGCACGAGCGGCAGCACCTGCC
>CBDUCD010000343.1:0-3359 GCA_965365535.1 uncultured Rhodothermales bacterium
GGTCGCGGCCAGGCCGCGCCCTCGCCCTGGGTGCAGAGCCTGGACGGCACGTGGAAATTCTACTGGGTACCACGTCCCGACCGGCGGCCCGCCGACTTCTACCGCCCTGACTACGACGTGACGGGCTGGGACGACATGCCCGTCCCTTCCAACTGGGAGCGGCAGGGCTACGGCACGGCCATCTACACCAACATCACGTACCCTTTCGCCCCCCACAACCCCACCCCGCCCAGCATCCCCCACGACGACAACCCCGTGGGCTCGTACCGCCGCACCTTTACCGTGCCGGAGGGCTGGCAGGGGCGCGAGGTGTTTCTGCGCTTCGACGGCGTCAGCTCGGCCATGTACGTGTGGGTCAACGGCGAAAAGGTGGGCTACAGCGAGGGCTCGAAGACGCCCGCCGAGTTCCGCATCACCCCGCTGCTCCAAAAGGGCGACAACACGCTTGCCGTCGAGGTGTACCGCTGGAGCACGGGCAGCTACCTCGAAGACCAGGACTTCTGGCGCCTGAGCGGCATCCAGCGCGCCGTCAAGCTTATCGCGCTGCCGCGCGTCCACATCCGCGACTTTTTCGCCCGCGCCGGCCTCGCCGACGACTACCGGACGGGCCTTTTCGACCTCGACGTGGAGGTGCGCAACCTGGGCGGCCAGCCGGGCCGCTACACCGCCGAGTACGCCCTTTTCGACGGCGCCACCGAGGTAGCGCGCCAGGCGCAGCCCGTCGAGGTGCGGGGCGAAACGGCGACGCTCTCATTCAGGCAGACCGTGGAAAACGTGCGGACGTGGTCGGCCGAGTCGCCGGCGCTCTACACGCTCGTCGTCCGCCTCAAAAACCCCGGCGGCGCCGAGGTGGCCGCCCTCGGCAGCCGCGTGGGCTTCCGCCGGGTCGAGATCCAGAACGTCCAACTGCTCGTGAATGGCGCGCCGGCGCTGCTCAAAGGCGTCAACCTCCACGAACACCACGACGTGACGGGCCACGTCGTGGACGAGGCGACAGTGCGCAGGGACTTCGCGCTGATGCAAGCGCACAACATCAACGCCGTCCGCACGTCGCACTACCCGCAACCCGAGCGCCTCTACGAACTCGCCGACGAGTACGGCCTCTACCTCGTTGACGAGGCCAACATCGAAAGCCACGGCATGGGCTACAACCTCGACAGGACGCTGGGCAACAACCCCGCGTGGGGGCCGATGCACCTCGACCGGACGCGCCGCATGGTCGAGCGCGACAAAAACCACCCGTCGGTCATCATCTGGTCGCTGGGCAACGAGGCCGGCAACGGCGTCAACTTCTACGCCACCTACGACTGGGTAAAGGCGCGCGACGCCTCGCGGCCGGTGCAGTACGAGCGGGCCCTGCTCGAAAAAAACACCGACCTCTACGTGCCCATGTACCCCAGGCCGTGGACGATTGAGAAGTACGCGCTTTCCAACCCCGACCGCCCCCTCATCATGTGCGAGTACGCCCACGCGATGGGCAACAGCGTGGGCAACCTCAAAGAATACTGGGACGTGATCCGCAAGTACCCGGCCCTCCAGGGCGGCTTTATCTGGGACTGGGTGGACCAGGGGCTGCGCGAGACGACGCCCGACGGGCGCGCCTACTGGACGTACGGCGGCGACTACGGCCCGCCCGGCACGCCGAGCGACAGCAACTTCGTCATCAACGGCCTCGTCTTTCCCGACCGCACGCCGCACCCGTCGCTGCTCGAAGTGGCGCGCGTGTACCAGTCCATCCACGCCGATTCCCTCGACCTCGAGGTGGGGCGCCTGCGCATCGCCAACGAGTACCGCTTTACCAACCTGTCGGCTTTCGACCTCCACTGGACGGTAGAGGCCGACGGACGGGCGGTGGCCTCCGGCACGGTCTCCACCCTCGACGTGGCTCCGATGGCGGCGGGCGAGGTGGTGCTGGGCTACACGCTGCCCGCGCCGGCCCCCGGCGCCGAGTATTTCCTGAACCTGCGCTTCAGCACGAAAGCAGCGCGGGGCCTGGTGCCGGCAGGCTTTACCCTCGCGGCGGCGCAGTTCAAGCTGCCCCTCTACGAGGCCGCCCCCGCGCTCGACGTGGCGGCGCTGCCAGCCGTCGAGGTCGAGGAGGCGGGCGGCAGCGTCCGCGTCCGCGGTGCGCATTTCACCGCCACGTTCGACCGGGCGGCGGGCACGCTGGCGTCGCTCCAGTACGCGGGCACCGAACTCATCCAGAAAGCCCCGGCGCCCAACTTCTGGCGCGCACCCATTGACAACGACCTGGGCAGCAAGCTGCCGCGCCGCGCCGCCGTCTGGCGCACCGCGTCGAAAAACCGGGAGGTGACGGGCGCGCGCGTCGAGAAGCTGGGCCGGAGTGCCGCCCGCCTCACCTTCGAGTCGGTGCTGCGCGGCCCCGACGGGCAGGCCGTGGCCACGTACACGAGCGCCTATACGGTGCTGGGCAGCGGCGACATCCTGGTGCACAGCAGCGTCGAAAAGGCGTCGGCAGACCTGCCCGAGTTTCCCCGCGTGGGCACCACCCTCGAACTGCCCCGCGCCTTTGACGCGATGGCGTGGTACGGACGCGGGCCGCACGAGAACTACTGGGATCGCAACACGTCGGCCGACGTGGGCCGCTACGCCGGCACCGTCGCCGAGCAGTACGTGCCCTACGTCCGCCCGCAGGAAAACGGCAACAAGACCGACGTGCGCTGGGTGGCGCTCACCAACCGCGCGGGCGTGGGCCTGCTGGCCGTCGGGATGCCCCTGCTCAGCGTCAGCGCGCACCACAACACGCTGGAAGACTTCGAGCCCCCGGCGGGGCCGCGCAGCGGCGAGGCGCGCGTGCCCAACCGCCACGCCAGCGACATCGTGCCAGGCGACCTCGTCCTGCTCAACCTCGACTACCGGCAGATGGGCGTCGGCGGCGACGACTCGTGGGGCGCCCAGACCCACGACCCCTACCGGCTGCTCGATCCGCGCTACTCTTACACGTTCCGCCTGCGCCCCTTTACCGGCACCGCCGACGACGCGGCGGCGCTAGCGCGGCAGCGCTTCATCTTGCCCTGACTCCCACGTAAACCCCACGTCCCTTCGGCGCCGCTACGACGAAAGCGACGGGGCGCTTATCCCCTCGGTCGCCGAACAGGCCCGGAAACCGCTACTCATTCGGACGCGGCTGCCCCGTCGCGCGGGCAGACCGCGTCGCAGCTACGACGGGGGTTCAGAGGCTGCCTGGTAAGCGTGTCTGTGGTCGAGAACGCGCGGGCCCCCGAACCACGCTAACAGCCTGCCCCGCCCCGCGGGGTTCGCTTGCTGCTGCCGGCGTAGCGCGTGCGGCTGCGGCGCGCTGGAGGGCGGCGCGGGCTTCGGCCTGGCGGCCCAGGTGG
>CBDUCD010000344.1:0-3356 GCA_965365535.1 uncultured Rhodothermales bacterium
TTCGAGTGGCTGGGCGCGCAGACGGGCGGCGTGGGCGGGCGCGTGTTCGTGGACTCGGCGCCCGTCATGGACAAGGCGTGGGCCGTGCGCAGCGGGCTGGGCTGGATGGGCAAGCACGGCAACGTCATCAGCCGGCGCCTGGGCTCGTATTTCTTTATCGCCGAGATGATCGTGGACGTGCCGCTCGCGCCCGACCCCGGCCCCCTCCCCGACTACTGCGGCTCGTGCACCCGCTGCATCGACGCCTGCCCGACGGGCGCCATCTACCAGCCCCACGCCGTGGACGCGGGCCGGTGCATCTCGTACCTGACGATTGAAAACCGCGAGGCCACCATTCCCGATGCCCTCGCGCCGGGCGTGGGCAACTGGATTTTCGGGTGCGACGTGTGCCAGGACGTGTGCCCGTGGAACAAGTTCAAAAAGCCGACCGCCGAGCCGCGCTTTGCGCCGCGCCCCGGCATCGCCAGCACGCCGCTCGACGCGTGGGCCGAACTCGACGTGGAAGCCTTCCGCGAGGTTTTTCGCAAAAGCCCCGTCAAACGCGCCAAACTCGAAGGTTTCTTGCGCAACGTGGCCGTGGCCCGCGCCAACGCCGCGCGCTCAGCCGAGGGGCAGTAGCACCCGGAACGTCGTGCCCACGCCGCGCTTGCTCGTCACCTCGATGCGCCCGCCCAGCAGGTCCACGAGCCGCTTGACGAGGGCCAGCCCGATGCCGACGCCCGAAAAGTCGCGGTTGAGGCGCTGGTCTTCCTGGAGAAACGGCGTGAACAGGCGCTCCTGAAACGCCTCGCCGATGCCCACGCCCGTGTCCTCGACGGCCAGCGAGACGGCGCCCGAGCGCACGCGCGTGCGCAGCCCCACGGCGCCCTCGGCGGTAAACTTGACGGCGTTCTGGACGAGGTGATCCACGATCTGCCGCAGCCGGGCCGCGTCGGCCTGCGCGACGGGGCGGGCGGCGTCGAGGTCGAGGTGGAGGGCGACGCCTTTTGCCGCCAGCGCCGCCCGGTAGGCGCCGGCGACTTCTTCGACGAGGCCGTTTACGTCAACCGCGGCGGGGGCAAGGGCCACCCGCCCGCCCTCGACGTTGGCGAGGTCGAAAATGTCGCTCACGAGGCCCAGAATCTGGCCCGTGCGGTCGCGGATGGTGCCCACGAACTCGTCTATCTGCGGCGGCAGCGGGGTGCCGGTCTGCGCCTCGTAGTCTTTGAGCTCGCGGGCGAGCAGGTCGGCAAAGCCGTTGACGGTGCCGAGGGGCGTGCGGATTTCGTGGCTGAGGGTGGCGATAAACGAGGTTTTGTCGCGGCTGGCGGTTTCGGCGGCGGTTTTGGCGTCGAGCAGGATGGCCTCGGCGCGCTTCTGCTCCGTCACGTCGCCCACGACGCCCACGACCGACAGCAGGCCCGTGTCGTCGCGGTGGGGCACGGCGTGCTCGCGCACCCAGCGCGGCGTGCCGTCGGCGTGGCGGATGCGGAAGGTGGCCTCGCTGGGCCTGCCCGCGCGCAGGCGCGCTTCGTGCTCGCGCAGCACCTGGTCGGCGGCGCTGTCGAAGGGCAGCGCTTCCCACGCGCCCTCGTCCACGAACGCGGCGGGCGGCTGGCCCGTGATGCGCGCCATCTGGTCGGAGACGAAGAAAAAGCGCCGCCGCCCATCGTCTTCAAAAAGGAAGTTGACGAGGGCGTCGCGGATGGTGGCAACGGTGAGGCGGTAGCGATTTGTCGTCTGGAGCCACGACCACAGCGTCTCGAACAGGCGCGCGAGGCCCGCGATGAGCCGCTCGTTCGTGCTTTTGAGCAGGGGTTCGCTGTCGAAGCGTTCGAGCAGCAAGGCGCCTTCGGGCAGCGTGCCGGCGAAAAAGGGAACGAGCAGGCGCGTGGGCACGTCGGCCTCGGGGGGCAGCCCGACCGACAGGCCCGACTGCACGTGGGCTTCTATCTCGGCGTCGGCGGCGAGGTCAAGGTGGAAGCGCAGCCGGGCGGCGGCCTGCTCGCCCCACGCGGCGCGGGCCGCCAGCCGGTGGGCGTTGCCCCACTCGGCCACGAGCACGGCGGCGCGGTCGGCGCCCGTCGTCTGGGCGAAAATGCGGGCGGCCTCGCGCAGAAACGCCGCCTCGTCGGTGCCGCCCAGCACGGCCTCGCGCAAGGCGGCCTCGGCGCGGCTGAAGCGCTCGCGCAGCGCCTGCTCCTCGGCACGGGCGCGCTCCTCGGTCACGTCCTGCACCATCAGCATCGCCCCACCGACGGAACCGTCCTCGCGGCGGATGGGCGAGCCGTTGAGCAGGAGGTGGAGCGGCGCCCGCCCCGGCGGCGCAAACCGGACGCTGAAATCCTGCACCGTCTGCGCACTCAGCAGCCGCTTGACGGCGCCCGCGAACAGCACGTCGAGGCCGGGAATGCGGAACGCGCTCAGCCCCGACCACGCGTCCTCGGGCCGCTCGCCGACGATCTGGCGGAAGCGGTGGTTTTCAAACGTCACCGTGCCCCGGGCGTCGAGGTGGATGAGGCCGACGGGGCCTTGCTCGAGAAACGTGTTGTAGAGGGTTTCGCTTTGCTGGAGGGCGCTTTCGACCTCGCGCTGGCCCGTCAGGTCGAGCAGGTAGGCGATGGTTTCGCCCCGCCCCAGCCCGGGCAGCAGGTGCGCTTCGACGGGGCGGGCGCGCTTTTCGTCCGGCCCCAGCCGGAGGGCAAGCACGGCTGCCTCGCCGCCCTGGACGGCGTGGAGCGCCGATGTCATCTTCCAGCGGTCGTCGGCGAGGACTTCCTCGCTGGTGAACACGCGGCCCGCGAGCGCGGCGCGCGGCTTGCCCAGCAACTTTTCCGCCCCCGCGTTCGCGTACTGCACGCGCGCGCCCGCGTCGAGCGTGACGACGGCCACGGGCAGGTGCTCCACGAGGGCGTGCGCGGCCTCGCCTGCCGGCGCACCGGCAGGTGCCGCACCGTTGATGTGACTGAGGGGAGCCCAGGCGGGGACGTTCATCGGGAAGGGGGGCGTGCCCCGGGGCTTCCGCAAAATCGGCGCCACAACGCCCTGCCGGCCCCCAGCGCAGCCGCGCCATCAAAACGAGACTCACGCCGCGCGGGGCTGGTCTCCGCCCTGCGGGGACGCGCCGCGCCCCATCCCGACGATTCCTGTGGCTGTGCCGCACGTCAACGGTTCCGGGCGGGCGGCACGCCTCTACGACTCCTCGGGCCGCATGAGGGGGAACAGGATCACGTCGCGGATGGACTCCTGGCCCGTCATCACCATCGCCAGCCGGTCAATGCCGATGCCCAGCCCCGCCGTGGGCGGCATCCCGTATTCGAGGGCGCGCAGAAAGTCCTCGTCCACCTGCATGGCCTCCTCGTCGCCGCCGGCGCGCA
>CBDUCD010000345.1:0-3343 GCA_965365535.1 uncultured Rhodothermales bacterium
TGATGTAGGCGTGGCGCAGCCGCACCTCGCCGCCGGGCACGAGCCGGTGGAAGCCGCGCGGCGGGTTTTCGGCAAAGTCGTCCCTTTCGATGTAGAGGGCGCGGGTGAAATCGAGAGGGCGCGTCGCGTCGCCGGGCACGTCGTGGGGCCAGAGGGGCGCCTCCAGGGTTTCGGTTTCGCCCACGCCCCAGTTGGTAAGGGTCACGAGCAGGGGCCGCTGCACGGCCATCACGCGCGGCGCCCGCGTGTTGAGCGCGTCGCGGATGGCGTATTCGAGCAGGGCGATGTCCACGCGGCCATCTACCTTTGTCACGCCCACGCGCTCGGCAAAGTCGCGGATGGCTTCGGGCGGGATGCCGCGCCGCCGCATCCCGGCAATGGTGGGCATCCGCGGGTCGTCCCAGCCCTTCACGAAGCCCTCCTGCACGAGCTGGAGCAGCTTGCGCTTGCTCACGACGGTGTAGTCGAGGTTGAGGCGGGCAAACTCGTGCTGGTGCGGGCGCGGCTCGGAAAAGGTGTGGTCGAGCAGCCAGTCGTAGATGGCGCGGTTGGACTCGAACTCGAGCGTGCAGATCGAGTGCGTGATGCCTTCGAGGGCGTCCGAAAGCGGGTGCGCGAAGTCGTACATCGGGTAGATGCACCACGCGTCGCCGGCGCGGTAGTGGTGCGCGTTGCGGATGCGGTAAAGAAGCGGATCGCGCAGCTTCATGTTGGGCGAGGCCATGTCAATCCTGGCCCGCAGCACGTGGGCGCCGTCGGGGAAGACGCCGGCGCGCATCTGCTGGAACAGGTCGAGGTTTTCGGCGGCAGATCGGTCGCGGTAGGGCGAGGGCGTGCCGGGCTCCGTCACCGTCCCCCGATTGCGGCGGATTTCGTCCTCGGTCTGCGAATCCACGTACGCCAGGCCCTTTTCGATGAGGCCCACGGCGATGTCGTAGAACTGCTGGAAGTAGTCGGAGGCGTGGTAGAGGTGCGCGCCCCAGCTGAAGCCCAGCCACTGCACGTCGCGCTCGATGGCGCGGACGTACTCCATGCTCTCGGTCGTCGGGTTGGTGTCGTCGAAGCGCAGGTGGCAGCGCCCGCCAAAGTCGCGGGCCAGCCCGAAGTTGAGGCAGATGCTTTTGGCGTGGCCGATGTGCGGGTAGCCGTTGGGCTCGGGCGGAAACCGCGTGACGACGCGCCCGCCGTACGTGCCCGCGGCCACGTCCTCGGCGACGATGTCGCGGATAAAGTTGCTGTTGCGTTCGGCGTCGGGGGCGTCGGGCATCGGAGGCGGATGGGCTTGGGAGACGCCCCGAACGCGGGCGCGGCGCGGCGTGTTGCTGAAGAGGTCATTTGGGGTTGGTCATTGGTTACTGGTCATTGGGTGGCGACCTGCAAATGACCAGTGACCAATGACAAATGACGAACACCTAACGCCCCTCCCCGAACCGCGCCTCCTGCCCGCGCACCGACAGGTCGAAGGCGCCGCGCCAGAACACGCGCTGCCCGGCCACGAACGTGCCCACGGGCAGGCCCGTCAGCGTCGTGCCGTCCCACGGGCTCCAGCCGGCCCTGGTCTGCTGCTCGGCGTCGCGGATGGTGTGCGGCGCGGCCAGGTCGGCCAGGACGAGGTCGGCGTCGAAGCCCTCGGCGATGCGGCCTTTGTTCTGGATGTGCCAGACGCGCGCGGGCGCGGCGCTCATCCATTCCACGACCTGTTCAAGCGTGCACTGCCCGCGGTGCGCGGCGTCGAGCATCAGGGCCAGGCTGTTCTCGACGCCCGGCATCCCGCTGGGGGCGAGGGGGTAGGGCTGCGCCTTTTCCTCCCGCGTGTGCGGCGCGTGGTCGGTGGCCACGACGCCCAGCGTGCCGTCGCGCAGCCCGTCCCACAGCGCGGCGCGGTCGGCGGCGGTTTTGACGGACGGGTTCTGGAGCAGGCGCGTGCCCAGCCGGTCGTAGTCGGCGTCCGAAAACCACAGGTGCGGCACGCACGCCTCGGCGGTGACGAGGGGCGCCAGCACGGGGTCGCGGCGCACCTCGCGCAGCAGTTCGACTTCCTGGGCCGTCGTCACGTGGAGCACGTGGAAGGCGTGGCGGTGCCGCCGCGCCAGGTCGAGGGCGCGTCGCGTGGCCGTGAGGGCGGCGGCGTGGTCGCGCACCGCCATGTGGTCGCGGGGCTGAAGCGGGCGCCCTTCGGCCTCCAGCCGCGCGCGGTTGGCGCGCACGGTCGCCTCGTCCTCGCAGTGCGCCGTGATGGGCAGCGTCGTCTCGGCGAAAATGGCTTCGAGGGCGTCCTGACTGTCCACCAGCAGGTCGCCTGTCGAGGAGCCGATAAAGATTTTGATGCCGGGGGTGCGTCGGGCCCCCTTGAGGTCGGCAAGGTTGTGGGGCGTCGCGCCGATGTAGAAGCCGTAGTGGACGAGGCTTTTGCGGGCGGCGAGGGCGAGTTTTTCGTCGAGCCGCGCCTGCGTCGTCGTGGCGGGGCGCGTGTTGGGCATTTCGAGAAACGTCGTCACGCCGCCCTTGGCGCAGGCGCGGCTGGCCGTGGCGAGGTCTTCCTTGTGCGTCAGGCCGGGCTCGCGGAAGTGCACCTGGTCGTCTATCACGCCGGGCAACAGGTGGAGGCCGCGCGCGTCGAGGGTTTCGTCGGCGCGCGTGCCGGCGGGGGCGCCCACGTGCGCAATGCGGCCGTCGGCCACGAGCACGTCGGCAACGGTGGTTTCGCCGGGCAGCACGCACGTCGCGTGGCGGATGAGCAGGCGCATGGGAATTAGCGGTGGGAGGTTGGAGCTTCGAGGTCGGCACGCCCGCGCCTCTCTACCCTCCAATCTCCAACCGCGAGCCGCCAATTTCCAACTCAAACATCTGCTGAGCCGTAGGAGCGCGCCACGTCGCGCAGCGCGTCGAGGGGCAGCACGCCCGCGTTGCGCGCCCGGATGCGGCGGATGTGGTCGCCGATTTCGCGCTCGGCCCAGCCATCGGCGGCGCGGCGGGCTTCGGGCGTGGGCGCCAGGCGCAGCGCCTCGCGGTACCGCGCCTGCGCCCGCTCGATCTCCACCAGCAGGTCGCGCAGCAGCCTGTCGTCAATGACGCGCGGCGCGTCCGCCCCTGGCAGCGACCCCGACGGCGCCTCGCCGGCAGGCGCGATGCGCCGCACGGCCCGCACGTCCAGCGCCGGGGCTTCGCGGCTGCCCATGCGCGCCAGCATAGTGCCCAGTCCCAGCGCGCTGCGCAACAGGTTGACGATTTCGAGCGGTTCCATCGGGGTGGTGGCTTGAACAAACGTCGCAAGCGTATCCGGCCCCCGGTGTCAACCCTGCTTCACACCCCTCATGTTTTTACATATGTATATGTGTGGGGG
>CBDUCD010000346.1:0-3342 GCA_965365535.1 uncultured Rhodothermales bacterium
GCCGCCTTTACCGCCCTGCTGATGATGATGGGGCTGTGGGCGCTGCTGGGCATCAGGGGGGCGCCGCTCGCGGGCGGCGTGGGCGCCGCCGCGCGCGACGTGCTCGTGTACGCCGCGCTCACGGGCGCCTGTTTTTACGTCCTGAGTCGCCGCCTGCGCCGCTGATTTTTCGATTTGCCCGATGCCTATTAAAACCATCCAGACGCCCGACGCGCCCGTCCCGGCAGGGCATTACAGCCAGGCCACGGTGCACGGCGGACTGGTGTACGTGTCGGGCCAGCTACCCCTCGACCCCGCCACGGGCGTTGTGGTGCCCGGCGGCGCTGCCGAGCAGACGGAACGGGCGCTGCGCAACGTCGAGGCCATTCTCGGGGCGGCGGGCAGCCGCCTCGACCGCCTCCTGTCGGTCACGATTTACGTGACGGGGCGCGCGGCGTGGGCCGACGTGAACGCCGCCTTTGCCCGCGTGATGGGCGCGCACCGGCCCGCCCGCGCCATCATCCCCGTGCCCGAACTCAAGGCGGGGTGCCTGGTCGAAATCCAGGCCATTGCCGCCGTCCCCGACGCCTAACCCGGAGCCTGCCATGGACCTGTCGAAATTCTGCCGCGCCCACCTTGCCGAGCGCGTGGACATCACGGACGACCTGGCGGTTTTCCGCTTCCGCCCCGAGCGCCCGCTCCATTTCGAGGCGGGGCAGTACGCCACCCTTGCCCTGCCCGGCGGCGACAAGCTGGTGCAGCGCGCCTATTCCATCGTCAGCTCGCCGCACGAGGACGACCTGGAGTTTTTCATCGAACTCGTGCCGCAGGGCGAGCTGACGCCGCGCCTGTGGGAGTTGCACGCGGGCGACGAGCTACTCGTGCGCTGCAAAATCGTCGGGCGCTTCACGCGCGATCCCCTTTTCAGCCATCACCTCATGCTGGCTACCGTTACGGGGATTGCGCCGTACCTGAGCATGATGCGTCTCCACCGGCACGCCCTCGAACGGGGCGAGGCCACGCCCGGCCACTTCGCCATTCTCCACGGCGCCAGCGTGCCGCACGAACTCGGCCCCTACCTCGACGAAATGGCCGCGATGCACCGGGCGGGACTGCTCCACTACATCCCCACCATCAGCCGCCCCTGGCTCGACGACGGGTGGACGGGCGAGACGGGGCGCGTGGAGGACGTGGCGCGCAAACACGCCGACGCCCTCGGCTTTACCCACGCCCAGACGGTGGCTTACGCCTGCGGCCACCCGCAGATGATCGAGAATGCACGCAGCCTCGTGGCCCGCGCCCGCTTTCCCCGCGAGCAGTTCCGCGACGAGAAGTACTTCACCGCCTGAGGCGGCGCGCGGCTAGAACCGGTACGCCAGCCCGACCTGCACGCTGGGCGCCCAGTGCCACGTCTGCCCGCCCGGCACGACGCGGCCCCCTTCGGCCTGCCACTCCATTGCCGCGCCCAGCAGGGGCGTCAGGCGCAGCGACAGCCCGGAGCCTACCTGGTACGCGACTGGCAGCGCCACGAGCGCCGTCGCCGTGGCCCGGTTCGTCACGCGGCTGAAGCCGGGAAAGGCGGGCTCGCGGGCCAACCTGCTGCGCCAGTGCCCCACCTGCACGCCCACGCCGGGCGAAAGCAGCAGCCGCCCCTGCCCCCAGTGCCGGAAGGCGAGGACTTCGATTTCCTGCGTCGTTGTCGTGGCGCAGGGCGTGTTACCGGCCACGCGCGCGTCCAGCACCTGCGCCGACGCCTGCGCCCTGAGGCCGTAGCGCGCCCCCAGCGGCAGCGTGTAGCCCAGCGCCAGCGCCGCCGCCCGGTGCGACGTGCCGTAGCTGAAATGGGTGCCGCCCACGCCCACGCTGGCGTCCAGCCTGCGGCCAAAGCGGTGCTGCACCGTCAGGCCCAGCTCGGTGCCGGGCAGGCTGGCCTCCTGCCAGTGCGTGTCGTAGCCCACGTTTTCGAAGCCGGCGTGGTACACAAACTGCACCTCGGTGCCCCCGCCTTCCTGGAGGCCCAGTTGGGCGGCGGCCAGACGCGGCAGCAGCACCAGCAGCAACGCGCCCAGGGAAATGGTTCGTAGCAGAGCGTTCATGGCGTTTCGGGGTCAGGTGGAATGCTGACGGGGACAGGGCGCCCCCATCCTTTCAGGATCCAACGGCGGTTAGAGTCCGGTATTTTCCCCGTCACGAAAAAAGATGGCCCCTGCTGGCAGTGCCCTTTCCGGCACGGCTTTCAGCCCTTCGTGCGCAGCGCGGCAGCGAGGGGTTCGGCGTAGAGGCGGTGGCCGCCGGCGTAGCGCAGCGTCTCGAACGGCACGCCGGCCTGCGTCAGCCGCGCCTGCGTATCCGCGATGCGCTCGGGCGTGGCAAACGCGTCGGCGTCGCCGTACACGAGCAGCAGGCCGGCGAGGCGGCTGCCGTAGCGCGCCAGGTCGAGGTCGGGCGGCACCTCGCCGCCCCACAGCACGACGCGGCTGAACGGCGTGGCGCCGTGCGCGGCCCAGCGGCACGCCATCGCGGCGCCCTGCGAAAAGCCGAACAGCACAGTCCGCAGGGCATCGGGGCACGCCTGCGCGGCGACGGCGTCGAGATAGGCGATGCTGTCGGCGATGTCGGCGTCGCGGGCCTCGCGCGTGATCCACGAGGCGCCGACGCGCCGGTACGCGCCGTCGAGGTAGAAGCGCGACAGCGCCTCGGGCGCGACCACGCAGCACCCGGCGCCGGCGTGCGGGCGGAAGTGGCGGGCGAAATAGCGCGCCTGCTGGCCGTAGCCGTGCAGCGCGAACAGGCGCTCGGGCGCCGTTTCATCGCCCAGCACGTAGTAGCGCGCCACGCGCTGGACGGAAATCGGGCGGGGCGGCGGCTCCACTACGCGGCGGCGCCGGCGCGCAGCCGGTTGTAAACCGCCGTCAGGCCCCGCGTGCGCTGCATCCCCAGCAGGCCGTCGAGGCCGAGGGCGCGCAGGGCGTCGGCGGGGGCGGCGGCCACGTCGGCGGGGGCGGCGCCGTCGAAGGCCGCCACGAGGACGGACGTGAAGCCGCGCGCCGTGGGCGCCTCCTCGGGCACGTCCGCCACGACGTGCACCCGGTCGGCAGCGCGCTCGACGTGCAGAAAAACGGGCGACTGGCACTCGTGCACCATGCTCAGCCCGGCCTCGCGCAGGGGCCGGTACGCCTCGGGCAAGGGCGGCAACTGGTCGGCGTATTCGAGCAGCAACTCGAGTCGCTCCTGCCCTTCGAGCATCTGAAAATCGTCCGCGATATCGCTGAATCGAGACATGTTTAACTGGTCAATAGTCAATGATAGCTTTGGGCGTTTGCCGTACCAGGAATTACGCCGTTGTTCGGGAAACTCCTCCCT
>CBDUCD010000347.1:0-3335 GCA_965365535.1 uncultured Rhodothermales bacterium
GCGGGCGCATTTAAGCGGTGGAAAAACGCGCCGATAACAGGCGGTCGGGAAAAGCTTGCCGGGCCGGGGGCGGACGGACTTGCCGCCGCGCGGCCCTGCGCGGGCCGAGACGCGAAAAAAGGCGGCGGCGCGCCTTTTTCTACGACGTGGGGCAGCGCCCCCATGCCCCGTGTCCGACAAGCCCGAAAAAGACCAGAAAGTCCACGACCCGTCCCCCGAGCGGCTGCGCAAAGCCGTCGAGGACGGCAACATTTTGCGCGCCCGCGAAATCCTGACCGTGGGGATGCTGGCGGGCGGGCTGGGCATGGTGCTCGTGGGTGCGCCCCACGCCTTCGGGCAGCTACAGGAGGTGGCGCGCTACTTTTTCCTCCAGGGCCCCCGCATCGCCCTCACCGCCGACACCCTCCCGGCGCTGCTGAGCACCATCGCCATCAGGCTGGTGCTGGCCCTCGCGCCGCTTTTCGGCGTGCTGGCGTTTCTGGCCGTCGGGCTGAACGTGATGCAGTCCGGGCTGCACGTGACGACGAAAAACATCGCGCCCAAGTTCAACCGGCTCAACCCCGCCTCGGGCTTCAAGCGCATTTTCTCCGTCAAAGGTCTTTTCGAGGCCGGCAAGGCGCTTTTCAAGCTGGCCGTGGTGGGCGCCATCGCCGCGTTTTACATCCGGGCGCGGCTGCCCGAGCTGCTGGGCGCGCACCGGCTGGCCACGCCCGCGCTTCTCGCCCAGCTGGGCGCGTGGATGCTGGGGCTCGTGGTGCGCTGCGTGGGCGCGCTCGTGGTGATGGCCGTGCTCGACTTCGTGTACGAAAAGCGCCACCGCTGGAACGAACTCAAGATGACCGCCGAGGAGGTCAAGCGCGAGGCGAAGGATTCCGAGGGCGACCCGATGCTGAAAGGGCGGCGCCGCGCGAAAGCCCGCGAGATGGCCAAAAACCGCCCCCGGCTGATGGACGCCGTGCTCCAGGCCGACGTGGTCATCACCAACCCGACGCACTACGCCGTCGCCCTCAAGTACGACCCCGTCGCGGGCGGCGCGCCGCGCGTGCTGGTGAAGGGGATGCGCAAGCGCGCCCTCGCCATCAAGGCCCTCGCGCGCGAAAAGGGCGTGCCGACGGTCGAGGACCGGCCCACGGCACGCGCCTTGTATGCCGCCGTCCCCGAAGGCGGCGAAATCCCCGAAACGCTCTACGCCGCCGTCGCCGCCATCCTCGCCGAAGTGTACCGGATGCGAGATAGACGATAGCCGCGATTCGTCATTTGTCACGGGTCATTGGACAAACACGCTTTCCCAATGACCAGCGACCAATATCCAACGACTGCCCCATGTCCCAGCCTGCCGCCCTGCTGCCCGCCGCCCCTGCCTCCGCGCTGACGCGGCTGCGCAGCGGGCAGACGCTGGTGGCCGGCGTCGTCGTCACCATCCTCATGGTGATGGTGGTGCCGCTGCCCAAGTTTCTGCTCGACCTGCTGCTGGCGGCCAACATCGCCGTTTCGCTGGCCATCCTGCTCACGTCGTTTTACGCCGAGCGGACGCTGGAATTCGCCATTTTCCCCGGCCTGCTGCTCGTCACGACGCTGTTCCGGCTCTCGCTCAACGTGGCCTCGACGCGCCTCATTCTGGGCTACGGCGAGGCAGGCGCGCTGATCGAAGCCTTTGGCGCCTTTGTCGTGGCGGGCAACTACGTCGTCGGCGCCATCCTTTTCGTCGTCCTCGTGATCATCAACTTCGTCGTGATCACGAAAGGCTCGGGGCGCATTGCCGAGGTCGCGGCGCGCTTTACGCTCGACGCGCTGCCGGGCAAGCAGATGGCCATTGACGCCGACCTCAACGCGGGCGTCATAGACGAGAAAGAGGCGCGCAAGCGCCGCACCGAGGTGGCGCGCGAGGCCGACTTTTACGGCGCCATGGACGGCGCCTCGAAGTTCGTGCGCGGCGACGCCATGGCGGGCCTCATCATCACGGCCATCAACATCGTGGGCGGGCTGGCCATCGGCGTGATGCAGATGGACCTGTCGCTTGCCGACGCGGCGGCCAAGTTCACCCTCCTCTCCATCGGCGACGGGCTCGTGTCGCAGATTCCGTCCCTCCTGATTTCGACGGCGGCGGGCATCATCGTCTCGCGCGCGGGCGGCGAGGGCGAAATCTCCGCCGACGTGCGGCAGCAGCTTTTCAAGCGGTCGCAGCCCATCCTCATCACCGCCGGTTTTCTGGCCGCCATCGGCCTCATCCCCGGCCTGCCGCTCGTGCCGTTCTGGCTCATGGCCGGCGGCCTGCTGATGCTGGGGCGCGGCATCGTGCGGCGCGAGCAGCACGACGAGACGGCGGCGGCCACGCTGGCCATCGAGGCGGCGCGGCCCGAAGAACCCGCCCAGCAGCAGCCCGCCGACCTGCTGCTCGTGGACCCGCTCGAACTCGAAATAGACTATGCCCTGATTTCACTCGTCGATCCGCAGCAGAACGGCGACCTCTTGGAGCGCGTCAAGATGCTGCGGCAGCAGCTGGCCCTCGAGCTGGGCCTGGTGATTCCGCCCATCCGCATCCGCGATAACGTGGGGCTGGGCGCCAATCAGTACGTCATCAAGCTGCGCGGCAACCCCATTGGCGGCGGCGAGGTGCTGCCCGGCTACGGCCTCGCCCTCCTCCTCGACGAGACGATGGAGGCGCCGCCCGGCATCCACGTCCAGGACCCGACGTTCGGGCTGCCCGCCGTGTGGGTGGCCGAGCGCAACCTGGGCGATGCCGAGCGCATGGGCCTGACCGTCATCGAGGCGCCCGCCGTCATCACGACGCACCTGCTCGAAGTGCTGCGCAAAAACGCCCACCGCCTGCTCGACCGGCAGGAGGTCAAAAAGCTGGTGGACAAGGTGCGCGAAACCGCCCCCGCCCTCGTGGACGAACTCGTGCCCGGCCTCTTGCCCCTCGGCTCGCTCCAGAAAGTGCTGAAACGGCTGCTCCAGGAGCGCATCCCCATCCGCGACCTCATCACCATTCTCGAAACCCTCGCCGACTACGCCGCGCACACCAAGCACATTGACGTGCTGATCGAGTACACGCGCAACGCCCTCGCGCCCGCCATCACGCGGCAGTTCCAGGGGCCGGACGAGACCATCCACGTGTTCGTGCTCGACGCCCACCTGGAAGGGATGCTGCTCCACAAAGCCGAGACGGGCGACCTCAACCCCAACACGCTGGGCCTGGAGCCCGAGCGCGCCGAGGTGTTTTCTGCCGAGGCCGAGCGGCTCTCCAAAAAACTCATCGCAGGGGGGCGGGCCGCCGTGCTGCTGACCTCGCCCGTCTTGCGCGCGACCGTGTACAACTTCCTCTCGCCGACGGT
>CBDUCD010000348.1:0-3316 GCA_965365535.1 uncultured Rhodothermales bacterium
TCTCCATCGTCGCCCGGTTCGTCAAAGTCGCCCCCTGCACGTACTTCTGCGCCGCGCTGCGCGCGATGAGTTTTCGGGCGTTTGTCCACGTGCCGCCGTTGCGCTGGGTAAGCGTGCCGTCGAGCCAGACGAGTCCCGTGCCGCCAAAGTCGAGTGTCGCCTCCGCGCCGTCGGCGTAGTACGTGCCGTTCTCGAACAGGATGGTGCCTGCCGGCGTGCCCGCGAGGGTGCCCGTCGCGTAAAAGCTGCCCGTGCTGACGACGAGAGAATCGCCCGCCGTCGCGTCGTAGAGGCCGCCGGTAAACGTCGTCGGGCCGGTCAGGCGAAGCTGGCCGCCCTCGGCCCGCACCGTCGCCTCGTTGACGAACGCGCTGGACACCCGGCCCACGCCCGCGCCCGTTTTGCGAAACAGGCCCCGGTTGGTAAAGGTGTTGGCGGCGTAGTTGGAAAGCACCTGGGCGCCCTGCATCTCGAACTCGGCCCCGGCTTCGTTGACGAGGTAGCCGCCGTTGTAGAGCTGGAGCGGCCCGCCCATCTCGACCCGCTTGCGGTTCACCAGCGTCGCCCCCTGCACGTACTTCTGCGATGCGCCCGCGACGACGAGCCGCTCGGCGTTTACCCACGTGCCCTCGCCCCGGCGCGCAAACGAGCCGTCGAGCCACCGCAGGCCCGTGCCCGTGAAGGCCAGCACCGCCTCGGCGCCGTCCGCGTAAAAGTTGCCGTTCTCGAAAACCACCGTGCCCGCCGGCGCGCCCACCATCCGGCCCGTGGCCGAGAGGTTGCCCGTGCTGAAAGCCAGCGTCGCGCCCGCGAGCGCGTCGTAGGCGCCGCCGGCCAGCGTGACGGGCCCCGAAAAGCGCAGCGTGCCCGCGCTCGCCCGCACCGTGGCGGCGCCTTCTGAGGCGTCGTTGGTGAACGCTGCCGAGACGGCTGCCGCGCCCGTGCCGCCGGTTTTGACGAAGAGGCCCCGGTTGGTGAACAGGTTAGCGGCGTAGTTGGAGAGCGGCACGTCGGCGGTGAGGGTGAAGGTGGCGCCTTTTTCGTTGACGAGGTAGCCGCCGTTGTAGAGTTGGAGCGGGCCGCTCATCTCCATCGTCGCCCGGTTCGTCAAAGTCGCCCCCTGCACGTACTTCTGCGCCGCCCCTGAAATCGTGATGGTGCCTTCGTTGGCCAGCCCGCCGGCCCCGGTGATGCTGCCGTCCGTCCACGCGATGGTGCCGCGCGCCCGCACCGTGCTGGGGGCGGCCAGCGCGAGGTTGTGGCCGAGGGCCAGCGTCTGCGCGCCCGACGTGCCGCCCAGCTGGAGGCTGCGCACGCTCACGTTGCCCGCCGTCGTCACGGTGTAGGTGCCGGCGAGGGCGATGCAGGCGTCGCTGCCGGCGCCGGGCAGCCCGCTCGACCAGTTGGAGGCCGTGTTCCAGCTTCCGCCCGCCGGGTTGATCCAGGAGGTGGAGCAGGTCTGCGCCGCGGCGGTAGAGACGGCGAGGGCGGCCAGCAGCAGCGCGGGGGCGAAGCGACAAAGCATGGTTTCGGGGAGGTCTGGTGAAGAGGGTCTAAAGGCACAAGCGTAAAAGCCCGGCCATCCGGGCCACGCGGCGTCCATCTTTATTTGGCGGGCGCGCCCGGCCTATCTTGCCCCTCCACCCGACCCGACCCCATGCGTGCTGTTCTGCTGCTGGCGCTGCTGGCCTTTTCACCTTTCAGCGCGCGTGCCCAGCAGGACGGCCTGCTCCAGCTCGACGGCGACCTCGACCGGTTTCTGACGCGGCAGCACGGGGCGGGCCTCCTGCCCGACGCCATTCTCACGCACCGGCCCTTTTCGGCCTACCAGGCGCGCGTCTATCTCGACACGCTGGCGCACCACGCCGGCAGCCTCAGCCCCACCGACCAGACGCTGCTGGCGCGCTTTCGCGGCGAGGACTCCGGCCCCAATGTGGGCATCGTGCAGCAGTTTGCGGGCTTTCTCTACCCCAACGGGCAGGACTTCGTGGCCGCGCGCGGCGACGGCTTTGCCCTCCAGGTCAACCCGCTCGCGTACGTGGGGCTGGGGCGCGGCTGGCAGAACCGCAAGGCCGGGCGCACGTCGAGCCCCATCGTCTGGCAGAACACGCGCGGCATCCGGGGGTCGGGGCACATCAGCCACGTCTTTTTCGAGGCCCGCGTCGAGGAAAACCAGCGGCGCGACGTGCGCTACCTGTTCCAGCCCGGCATCAACACGGCGCCGCGCCTGGGCAACGTGCAGAAGTACGAAAGCGAAGCGCTCGACTACTACCGCGCCACGGCCATCGTGGGCTTTACGAGCCGCTTTTTCGAGGTCCGCGCCGGGCGCGACCGCAACCGCTGGGGGCCGGGCCGCACCGGGCTGCTGCTGTCGGACTACGCCGCGCCCTACGACCACCTCCAGCTGCGCACGCGCGTGTGGCGCCTCGAATACGTCAACGTGTTCGCCAACTTCACGAACGTCCAGGAAAAGACGCGCTCGGGCGAGCCTTTCGCGCGCCGCTACGGGGCCTTCCACCACCTCACGCTGCGCCTGCCCGGGCGGGTGGACGTCAGTGCCTACGAGGGCATCATCTTTACCGACACCAGCAGCAGCAACCGCCGGCACGGCTTCGACCCGACGTACCTCAACCCCATCCTGTTCTACCGGTCGGCGGAGCAGGATCGCAACTCGCCCGACAACGCGTTCGTGGGTTTCAGCGCCGGCTGGGGCCCCGCGCCCGGCCTGCGGCTTTACGGCGACGTGCTGTTCGACGAGTTCTCGGCCCGCCTCGTGGGCGAGGAAAGCTGGGCCAACAAGTGGGCGTGGACGCTGGGCGCCCAGACCGCCGAGTGGCCCGTGCCCGGCCTGACGCTGCGCGCCGAGTGGACGCGCCTGCGCCCCTACCTCTACTCGCACCGGTCGGCGGCCACGGCGCTGCTCCACTACAACGACGGGCTGGGCCACCCTGCCGGCCCGAACGCCATAGACTGGAGCTTTTTCGCCGACTACCAGCCCACGCCGCGCGTGAGCGCCCAGCTCAACGTGGGCTACACGCGGCGCGGGCGCAACGACGGCGCCCTCAACTACGGCAGCGACCCGCGCCTGTCCTACGACACGCGCGTCTCGAGCACCGACGTGCGCCTGTTGCAGGGCGTCCGGCAGACGCAGTGGCTGGCCGAGGCGACGGCGGGCTACGAGGTGCTGCCCGGGCTTTACGCCGCCGGCGCCGTCCGCGCCGAAATGCTCGACGACGCCAAAACGGGCCGGGATCGCTACGTGGCGCCCTACCTGCTGCTGCGCTGGGGCCTGCCCTACCAGAGCCTGCGGTGGTGA
>CBDUCD010000349.1:0-3312 GCA_965365535.1 uncultured Rhodothermales bacterium
GCGCGGCGCTCGCGCCTGTCGGCGGCGGTGCCGGGCGTGGCCATCGCCGTGGCGCTCGTGCCGCCGCTCAGCGTGGCCGGCTTCGGCATCGGCTCGGGCCTCAACTGGGACGTGATCTGGGGCGCGCTTCTCCTTTACGGCGCCAACCTGGGCGGCATCGTGCTCAGCGGCATGGCGCTTTTCATGCTGATCGGGATGCAGCGCCCCGCCGTGACCGAGGCGGCGCAGCAGTGGCACGAGGCCGCCGCGTACCGGGGGTTTACGGGATGGCTCGACCTGGCGCCCGGCATCCGGTCGCTGGGATTGCTGCGGGCGCCGGCCACGCGCTTCGGCCTCGTCGTGGGCTTCGTGCTGCTCGTCGCGTTTCCCCTGACGGCGTCGCTGCGCGAGATTGCCCGCGAGACGCGCGTCGAGCGCGGCGCGAGCGAGGCGGCGCGCCTGTTCGAGCAGCCCGGACGCTCGTCCATCCTCAGCCGCCAGACCATTCTCGAAACGGGCAGCGCCCGCGTGCTCGTGCGCGTGGCCACGGCGTCGTGGTATGGCGAAAGCGACCGCGACGAGTTCGAGCGCATCGCGTCGGCGCGGGCGGGCGAGCCCGTGACGGTCGTGCTCGAACAGCTTCCCGCCGCCGGCGACGACCTCGACCGCATCGGCGAGATGATGGGCGTCACGCGCAGCGCGCCCGTGGCCGCCACCCCCACCGACCTGCCGGGGATGCTCCACTTTGCGCGCACCCGCGTCGAGGGCGCCCTCGCCGGCCTCGCCCTGCCCGACAGCGCCCTGCTGCTCGACTACGCGATGACGGTTTCGGGCAACGACTCGCTGCACCTCATGCTCGACTACGCCGCGCCGCGCCCCCTTTCCGCCGACGCCCGGGCCATGCTGGCCGCCCAGCTCGGGCGCACCCTCACGCGCCAGCCTTTTTCGCTGGGCACGCGCCACGTGCCGCTGCGCGTGCCCCGCATTGCCGCCGCCGGCGACGAGGCCCTGCAAACGCTGGCAAGTCAGCTCCGGCGCTACAACCTGCTGGAAGTCGCCCTCGTCCACGATGCCCCGGGGCGCGCCCGCGCCGACACCCTGTCGGCGCGCCTGCAGCGGCTGGGCGTGGCGCCGGCGCGCATCCACGTGCGGGGCGGCGGCGCGGCAGGCGTCGAGGCGCGCCTGCGGCCCCGCCCGGCGCCTGCCGGCGAGGCATCGGAAAAGTAGCCGGTCCGGGGCGGCTATGTTGCCGGATCGTCGCCGGGGCGGAGGGCGGGCGTTGGTACCTTGCCGCCGTGCCGATTTTTTACCCACCCCGATGCAACGCGACCCCTTTTCCCGCTGGCTTCTGGGCGCCCTCGGCGGCGCCGGCCTTTTGCTGATTCTGCCGCGCGCCGTGCGCTTCGTGCTCAAAAACTTCCTCTTTGGCGTCGTGGCCGAGGTGGTGACCGTCGTGGTGGCGGGCCTGCTGACGCAGAAGGCCGCCGCCCAGGTGGCCGACGAGGCGCCGCGCCGCCGCCGGCGCGTCGTGCGCTCGTAGCCCGGGCAGGCGCGCGGGCCGCCGTACCTTGCGGGGTACTCAACAGGCAGTCCGATGGCCCACCCCAACGCGCGCCCCGACAGGCTGGGCGTCATCACGCACGGCTCGCTCGCCGGCGGCGTCGAGATGAAGCTCGACGCCGGGCACCTCGTCGAAAGCGTCGTCGCGGGCACCTTTGCCGTCGTGCAGGGCGCCGAGCACGACTTTTTCTGCCTCATCACCGACGCGTCCATTGACGCCTCGAACGAGACGATCCTGCTCTACCCGCCGCCCGAGGGTGCCGACCTGCTCAGGCGCGTCATGCAGGGCCTCTCGACCTACGCCACGATCTCGCTCAAGCCCATGCTGATGCTGCCCAACGGGCGGCTGCACGACCTGAGCGGCGAGGCGCCCCGCCCCGTCAAAACCGTGCCGGCGCACTTCTCGCCCGTCGCCCGCGCAACCGAGGACGACGTGGCGCGCATTTTCGGCAGCGAGCACAACGACGCGGCGCGCTTTTTCAACATCGGCAACCCGCTTGGCATGGACGCCGTGCCCGTCGCCCTCGACCTCAAAAAGTTCGTCGAGCGCTCCAGCGCCGTTTTCGGCAAAACGGGCACGGGCAAGACGTTTATCACCCGCATTCTGCTGGCCGGCGCCATCAAAACCGGGCAGGCCGTCAACCTCGTTTTCGACATGCACTCGGAGTACGGCTGGAGTGCGCGCCGCGAGGGCGACGGCCAGCAGGAGGAGTACGTGCAGGGCCTCAAGCAGCTTTTCCCCTCGCGCGTCGTCATCGCCTCGCTCGACGCCGAATCCACGCGCCGGCGCGGCGTCTCGCCCGACATCGAGGCGTTTCTCTACGCCGACCAGATCGAGCCCGAGGACATCCTGCCGCTCCAGCAGACGCTCAACCTCAACGAGACGGCGACGGAGAGCAGCCGCCTGCTGCGCCAGAAGTACGGCAAGGCGTGGCTGGCGCGCCTGATCCGCGCCGAGGGCGAAGACCTGAAGGCGATGGCCGAGGAGTGCGGCGCCAACACGCTTTCGCTCGAAGCGCTGCGCCGCAAGCTGGCGGGCTTTACGCGCCACGGCTTTTTCAGCCTCGACGCCTCGCACGGCAAGCGCGACGTGGTGAACGACCTGCTCGACCTCATCGGGCAGGGCAAGTCCATCGTGTTCGAGTTCGGGCGCTACGACTCGCTCGACGTGTACCTGCTCGTGGCGAACGTCGTCACGCGGCGGCTGAGGGCGCGCTACGAGGAGCTTGCCACGGCGTATCTGCGCTCGGGCAACGCCGCCGACCGGCCCCGGCAGCTGCTCATCACGATTGAGGAGGCGCACAAATTCCTGGCGCCGGGCGTGGCGCGCGAGACGCCGTTTGGCAAAATCGCCCGCGAGATGCGCAAGTACTTCGTCTCGCTCCTCATCGTGGACCAGCGCCCGAGCGCCATTGACGACGAGGTGCTGAGCCAGATCGGCACCAAGTTCGTCGCCCAGCTTTCGGACGAGAAGGACCTCAACGCCGCCCTCGTGGGGCACGCGGGCGCCTCGGCGCTGCGCGCCATCCTGGCCTCGCTCGACTCGAAGCAGCAGGCCCTCGTCGTGGGCCACGCCGTGCCCATGCCGCTCGTCGTCCGCACGCGCTCCTACGACGCCGACTTTTACGCCGCCATGCGCGGCAGCGGCGCCGCCAATGGCCGCCGCCCCGCCGACCTCGCCGGCCTGTTCGACAACCGCGCCCGGTGAGCTGGTCGGGCTGGCTGGATGGCCGGGTTGGTTTTGTTGGGCGATTATACCAGATCCGGCATCGC
>CBDUCD010000350.1:0-3299 GCA_965365535.1 uncultured Rhodothermales bacterium
CGCACGGGCGACCGGGCGACGGGGCGGCGGGGCGCGCCCTACACCGTGCAGAGCATCGCCAACATGCTCCAGCGCTTCGGCATCACCGTGGACCCGGCCATGCTGGCCTCGCGCAACGCCGCCGCCGTGATGGTGACGGCCACGCTCGACCCCTTCAACGGCGCCGGCACCAGCATTGACGTGACCCTGTCGTCGCTGGGCGATGCGCGGGCGCTTACGGGCGGCGTGCTGCTCCAGACGCCCCTGCTCGACGCCCGCTCGGGCGCGGTGTACGCCCTCGCCCAGGGGCCTGTCACCACGGGCGCCGTACAGGCGAGTGCGGGCGGCGCCAGCGTGCAGGTCAATTATGGCAACACGGGCCGCGTGCCCGGCGGCGCCCTCGTGCAGACGGCGGCGCCGCTCACCCTGGCGCCCGACACCCTCGGGCTCGTACTGCGCCGCCCCGACTTCACGACGGCCAGCCGCGTCGCCGAGGCCGTCAACGCGCAGTTTCCCGACGCCGCGCGCGTCGAGCACGCCGGGCTGGTGCGCGTCCAGGTGCCGGGCAGCGTGGGCGGCCTGCCGGGCCTCATGGCGGCCCTCGAAGGGCTGCGCGTGGCCGTGGACGCGCCCGCGCGCTTTGTCATCAACGAGCGCACGGGGACGATTGTGGCGGGCGGCAATGTGCGCATTGCCGAGGTGATGATCACGTACGGCAGCCTCGTCATCTCGACGCAGAGCACGCCCTTCGTGTCGCAGCCGGCGCCGCTCTCGAACGGGCAGACCGTGCAGGGCGAGGTCAACCGCGCCAGCGTGTCGGAGGCAGCGGCGCGCAGCGTGGTGCTGCCGCCCAACGCCGACGTGACGGCCCTCGCCGCCGCCCTCAACGAACTGGGCATCGCCCCCCGCGACGTCATCGGCATTTTCCAGGCCATAGACAAAGCCGGCGCGCTGCAGGGCGAGCTGGTGATTCTGTAGTGGTTGGTCGTTTGTCAACAGTCATTCGTCACTGGTCATTTGCTATTGGTTATGAAGCTCGTGAAGTTCATATGCAAGTGGTTCGTGTTTGAGTCGAAGTCGCCATCGAATAACCAATGACTAACAACCAGTGACCATTAACCATCGCCCTTCCCTATGCGCATCGAATCCTCCATACCAACCCTCCCGCCCGGCACCGCGCAGCGGGCCCGCACGCCCGAGCAGGCGGCGCGGCAGTTCGAGGAGGTCCTCGTGCGCCAGTTCGTGCAGACGATGACGAAGGACCTTTTCAAGCCCCTCGACGGCGACGGCGCTTCATCGCTGACGGCGCAGGCCGATATCCAGCGGGATACGCTCAACGACGTGCTCACGCGCCAGCTCGTGGACACGGGCAGCTTTGGCGTGGCCCGTATGCTCGAGCGCCAGTGGGCGCAGAACGGCCAGACAACCCCCGACCCCGATGCCCAGTCCCGCTGACCTTGCCCGCCCCCTTGCCGAGACGCTGCTGGCCGAGGAATCGGTGCTGCGCCGCATGGAAACCCTGGTCGCGCAGCAGCTCGACGCCGTGCGCACCCGCCGGACGGCCCTGCTCGACGGCCTCACGATAGACCTGGGCAACGCCGTCGCCGAGCTGCACCGGCTCCGGGCGCAGCGCGAGCGGCAGACGCGGCTGGCCACGCGCGTGCTCCACCTCGACGGCGACGCTGCTTCGCTGGGCGCCCTCGTCGCGGCCATCGCCCCCCTCGACGCCGCGCTGGCCGCCGAACTCGGCGCCCTCCGCAGCCGCGTGCAGACGCTGGCCGCGCGGGCGCGCTGCCAGACCGACACGCTCACCTTTGCCCTCCAGTACGCCAGCGCGCTGGGGCGCGACCTGGTGCGCGTGTTCCAGGGCGCCGGCAACCCGTCGCTGGCGAGCACCTACACGCGCGGCGGCCAGAACACGGCGCCCGCCGCCGCCAACCCCTTTCTCAACCAGATGGGCTGACCGATGAGCATTCGCAGCACTTTCGAGACGGCCCGCATGGCCCTGGCCGCCCAGACCGCCGCCATCAACACGGCGGGCCAGAACGTGGCTAATGCGGGCGTGGACGGCTACTCGCGCCGCCGCCTGACGCTGCGGACGCTGCCGCAGCCCACGAGCGGTTTCTGGAGCCGCCCCTACGGGCAGGCCCTGTTTTCGCCCGGCGTGGGCATCGAAAGCATGACGCGGATGCGCGACGAACTGCTCGAAGGCTCGGCCCGCGACGCCCGCGCCGGGCTGGGCGGCGCCGACGAGCAGCACCGCGCCCTCGGCGCCCTCGAAAGCCTGCTGGGCACCTCGGAAGGCGGCACCCTGACCGACGTGATGGGCGAGTTCTGGAGCAGCTTCAGCAGCCTTGCCGACAACCCCACCGACCTGGGCGTGCGCCGCGCCGTGATGGGCCGCGCCACGGCCCTCGCCAGCACGCTGCACGGCATGGACGAGGGGCTGGGCTACCTCAAAGGCCAACTCGGCGAAGACCTCGCCGGCGGCGTGGACGAGGTGAATGGACTCGTGGATGGCATCGCCGCGCTCAACACCACCATCCGCCGCGCCGCCGCCGCCGGCACGCCCGACCTGCAATCCGAGGACGCCCGCGACCGCCTCGTGGATCAGCTTTCCGAACTCGCCCCCGTGCGCGTCACCCGCGACGGCAAAACGGGCGATTACAACATCAGCGTCGGCGGCCACGGCCTCGTCAATGGCGCCACGCCCACGCACCTCGAAGTCAACACGCCCGTGGGCGGCACGCCCTTCTTGACCCTCGAAGGAGGCCGCACGCCCGTCGCGTTCGAGGATGGCCGCGTGGGCGCCCGCCTGACGATGCTCACGGCCACGCTGCCCGGCCTCCAGTCCACCCTCGACGGCTTCGCGGCGGGCTTGGTGTCGGCCCTCAACACGCAGCACGCCGGCGGCGCCGACCTCGACGGCAACGCGGGCGGCGACTTTTTCGACCCCGCCGGGACGACGGCGCGCACGCTCCGCCTCGCCATTACCGACCCGCGCGGGCTGGCCGCGGCGGGCGCCGGCCAGCCCGCGGGCGACAGCCAGAACGCCCTCGCGCTGGCAAATCTGCGGGCGCCGTTCGAGCGCGACGCCATCGCGCTGCTGGGCGGCGTCGGCGCGCAGGTAGAGGCTGCCGAGGGCGAGGCGCTGCGCATGGAAAGCGTGACCGACCACCTCCAGGCCCTCGCGCGGGGCGTCAGCGGCGTCTCGCTCGACGAGGAGATGACGCAACTCATCGAACACCAGCAGGCCTACCAGGCCGCCGCCCGCGTCCTCACCACGGCCCAGCAGATGATGGACACGCTGCTGGCGCTGT
>CBDUCD010000351.1:0-3298 GCA_965365535.1 uncultured Rhodothermales bacterium
ACCACCCCACCCGCCCCGTGTTGCCGTTCTGCTGGCGCACGTCGTCCAGGTCGGTGGCGGGGATGGATTCCTCGAAAGGCGTGAAGGTCGGGCGCGGGAAAACGTCGGCGGCGCTGAAGTCGGGGTTGTCCGAGCGGATGAGGCGGCTGAGGAAGTTGCCCGTCACGAACATGGCGTTGTGGGCGCCCTGCCCCCACCACTCGCTGCGGAAGGCGATACGGCGGTCGTTGAAGCCCGCCCACGAGCCGACGACCAGGTCGGGGTGCATGATCATGAACCAGCCGTCGGCGCTCGACTGCGTGGTGCCCGTCTTGGCGGCCAGGTCGTAATCGCCGGGAATGCTGTACTGCCCGCGCAGCCGGACGGCGGTTCCGTAATCAACGGCGCCGCGCATCATGTCGATAACCGTGTAGGCGGTCTGCTCGGGGAGGGCTTCGTGGGGCGTCGGCTCGGCTTCGTAGAGCACGTTGCCGTAGCGGTCCTCGACGCGCGTAACGGCCGTCGGCTCGACGTACAGGCCGCCATTGGCGAGCGTGGCGTACGCCGTCGTGAGCTCGAACAGGTTCACGTCTGAGGTGCCGAGGGCGAGGGCGTTGTAGCAGTCCGGGTTGACGCCGGGGGGAAACAGGTTGCTTTCGATGCCCATGCGCCGGGCGTAAAGCGCCACGTTGCGCGGCTTCACCATGTCCATCAGGCGGGCCGTGACGAGGTTGTTGCTCGTGGCGAGGCCCGTGCGGAGCGTGCGCTCGCCGCCGCCGCCGCCCATGTTGCCCGGACTCCACGTCTGCCCGGCGCACTCGCCCGCGCCGCGCCAGGTGTACGGCTCGGCGGAAACGGCCATGTCGGGCGAGTAGCCATTATCTACGGCGGCGATGTACACAAAGGGCTTGAAGGTCGAGCCGGGCTGCCGCTTGGCCGTCACGACGTGGTCGTACCAGTCGGTTTTGAGGTCGCGTCCGCCCACCCACACTTTCACCTGCCCGTTGCGCGGGTCAATGGCGAGCAGGGCGGTTTCGAGGCGCGTCTTGACCTGCCGGAGCGAGTCGAGAAACGCCCGGTCACCGCGTAGCTGCTCGAGCGCGGCGCCCTCGCCTACGCCGCTGTCCTTCAGGCTGCGGAAGGCGGGCGTGGCTTTGATGTACTCGTCCACCAGCTTGGTCTGCGAGCGCATGAAATAGCCGAAGGGCTCGACGGGGCACGGCGTGGCGGCGTCGGCGTCGTAGCAGCCCTGCATCGCCTCCAGGTACGCGCCCGTGCTCTGGCCGAGGTTGGCGCCGGGCCGCCCCCAGTCGTAATCCACGACGGCCTGCAAGCCGCGCATCTCCTCGTCCACGGCCTGGTTGGCGAGCTTCTGCATCCGGCTGTCGAGCGTCGTATAGACGACGAGGCCGTCGCGGTAGAGGTTGTGGCCCGTTTCCTTGCCCCACTTTTTGAGCCAGTCCTGGACGTACATGGCGAAGTAGGGCGCCAGCGAGCGCGTGATTTCGCTGGACTGGTAGCTCGTCTCGACGGGCCGCTCTTTGAGCGCCTCGAAGTCGGCGCGGCTGAGGTAGCCGTTTTCGGCCATCAGCGCGAGCACGGTGTTGCGGCGGCGCTGCGCGTTGCCGGGGTTGCGGACGGGGTTGTAGTACGAGATGGCCTGAAGCATCCCGACAAGCGTCGCGCCTTCGAGCGTGTCGAGGTCGGCGGCGCTTTTGTCGAAAAAGGTGTGCGCGGCGGTTTCGATGCCGTACGCATTGGCGCCGAACTCGACCGTGTTGAGGTACATCTCGATGATTTCGCGCTTGGTGTACTGCCGCTCGATCTGGATGGCCGTCAGCATCTCGCGGATTTTGCGCGTGGGCGTGCGCGCAAAGCCGATGTCGTTGTAGAGGTTGCGCGCCAGCTGCATCGTGATGGTCGAGGCGCCGCGCAGGCCCTGCCCCGTGAACGCCCCCGCTGCCGCCGCCATGATGCCGCGCAGGTCAATGCCCCAGTGGTCGTAAAACCGCCGGTCTTCCGTCGCCACGAGGGCGTTGACGACGCTGGCCGAGATGCTGTCGTAGGGCGCCCACGAGCGGTTCTGCTGGACGTGGTAGCGCGCCAGCAGCTCGCCGTCTGCCGTGTAGGCGACCGTCGAGAGCGACAGGTCGGGGCTTTCGATGGCTTCGAGGGGCGGCAGCGTGAACGACAGCACGAGGGCCATCAGCAGCACGAGCACGATGCCCGCGCCCACGACGGCGCCCAGGACACCCACCCAGAAGGCGGCCTGCGCCTTTTTCGGGCTGCCGAAACGCTTTTCGAGCCGCCCGCGCCAGCCCTTCCGGGGCGGCGGAGGCGGGGCGGGCGCGCCATCGCCCTCGGGCCCCCCTGCCGGGCGCCGCGCCGTGCGGCTGCCGAAGTAGCGCGTCAGCTCTTCGTCCGAATAAGACCAGTTGGCCATAGAAATCGAGGAGAAAGTGACGGGTGTCGAATACCGAATGTCGGGTGCGCGGCGCTCAGGCTTCTGCACGCGCCACGCGACATTCGACCCTTCGGGGCCGATACGCGCCGGGTTGTAAAAGGCTTCGGCCCCCGCCTAAACGCGGCGGGCGGCGGCTTCGTGCAACGCCGGCGGCACGAAAGGCCGCGCCGCGCCCTCCTGCCACTGCCGCACGGCAAGGGCGCCGTCGCCGTCGAGCACGCCGAAGGTCTGCGTGCGGTACCACGCGCCGGGGTTGAGGTACGTGCCCTCGGGCCACGCGAGGCACTCGGCAAAGTGGCTGTGGCCCATCACCACGGCGTCGGCGTCGGTCGTGGCCAGCCGGTGGCGGGCGTACTGGCGCAGCCCCTCCACCTGCCGCCCCTCGACCGACGGCCCGTGCATCCGGCGGGACACCCAGCGCGCCAGCCCCATGCCCCAGGGGGCAGGCAGCAGCCGGTAGAGGCCCACGGGGACGGGGTGGCGCACGAGCCCGCGCACGTGGCGGTACAGGCCGCGCGGCACCAGCCCGTCGCCGTGGTGCAGAAACAGGCGCCGCCCGGCCAGCCTGGTTTCCAGCCCGTCGTACACGAGGCGGGCGCCAAACGTGTCGGCCCAGTACGAGCGGTGCCACGGGTCGTGGTTGCCCGCAAACAGGGTGATGCTTTTGCCCGCATCGGCCCACGCGGCCAGCAGGCCGAAAAAGCGGGCGGGCGGACGCGGAATGAGGTGGCGGTATTCGATCCACGCCTCGAACACGTCGCCCATCAGAAACAGATGCTCGGCGCCGCCGGCGTGGGCTTCGAGGCACGCCACGAGGGCGCGCTCGTGCTGCCGGTCGTCGGCGGGGGCGAGGCG
>CBDUCD010000352.1:0-3295 GCA_965365535.1 uncultured Rhodothermales bacterium
GCCATGAGCGTGCAGGAAATTATCGAGGCCATCAACAGGCTGCCAGAGGACGAGCGCCGCAGGGTCTATCTCGAACTCGAACAGCAGCGCCGCACCGATCCCGCCGCGCAGCTTTCCGCGCATGACCGGGCCAGGCACCTGATCGGGCCGGGCAGCGGAATCCACGACCTGTCGAGCAACCCGGCGCACATGGACGGCTATGGCACGAAACGCGCGTGAGTGATGTCGCCATTGCCGACACGGGCCTCCTCGTCGCCTATCTCGATCCCGACGATCAGCACCACGCGTGGGCGGTGCGCCAGTTCGAGCGCTTTTCCTCGCTGCTCACCTGCGAAGCCGTCCTGAGCGAAGCCTGCTTTCTGGCGCGGCGGCAGCACAAGGGCGCCGCGCGTGTGATGGGGTTGCTCACAGAGGGGGTTCTGGAGATAGGGCTCACCCTCGTGGGCGAGGAACTCCCGGTAGCGGCGCTGATGGCGCAGTACGCCAGCGTGCCCATGTCCTTTGCCGACGCCTGTCTCGTGCGTATGAGCGAGTTGCACCCGGCGTGCAGCGTCGTCACTACGGACAGCGATTTCTTTACCTACCGGCGGAATGGACGGGAAGCCATTCCGGTAACCAGTCCCTGATTCCTCTTACACCCCCCGCGTGGCCAGCGTGGCGAGGATGCGGGCCGCCGCGTCGGCCTCGCGCCCGCCGTACTCGACGACGCGCAGGAAATGGGGCTGCGCCGCGTCCGTATCGCCCAGCAGCAGCAGGGTTTTGCCCAGCGCGTACGAGGCTTCGAGCTGGAGAAACGAGCCGTCCGGCTCGTCCTGCACGACGGTTTCGAGTTGCGCTTTCACGGCCTGGAGCGCCGGCGCGTCGTAGTGCGGAAACAGGCCGAGCGTGGTACGGCGGGCGTCGCCGAGTGCGTCGAGGGCCGCGAGGTAGCGGGCGTCGTTCGAGGCTGGCGCGTTTTCCGCGCCCCGCACCGTACCGCCCGCCACCTGCGCCGCGAGCGCGTCCGTGTCGAGGGCGGCCAGCCGGTCGAGTTCGGTCTGCGAGGCGCGGCTGGCGATGGCGAGTCCGCCGTAGAGGGCGACAAGGGCAAAGCAGGCCGCGAGGGCGTACTGGGTAAACCGCTGCCGGGCTGCGGGGCGTGCGTGGCGGACGGGCTGGCGCGCCGCCGCCTGCCGGGAGGGGTGGAGGGGTATCACGCGCGGTTCGAGTTCGTCCACGCGGTGGCCCGTCAGCGCCTCGAACTGGGCGAGGGGATCGGCAAGCTGGCGGTCGAGGGTTTCGACGTAGTCGCGGAGGCCGAAAAACTGGTGCCGCAGGTCGGCGTCGGTGGCAAAGTGCTCGGGGCGCAGGTCAGTACGGGTGTGGCCTTCGACGTGGTCGCGGGCGGCCTGGTAGGCGAGGGCCTCGTCGGCGTGCGCGCCACGCCCGGCGGCGGCGTCGAGGGCGGCCTGCAAGCGCTGGAGTTCGCCGAGTTGCGGCGCCACTTCGGGATGCGAGGCCCGGATCTCGGCGGCAAGCGCGCGCTGCTGGTCGGGCGGCAGGTCGAGAAACTGATCGAGCCGTGCGGTGATATCGTCCATTGGGAGAAAAGAGGGCAAAACCTGTTGGCCCCGAAAGACCCGGGCGGCGCGGGTCTGTAACCCGGCGTAACGTCCTGTTAAATGTTAAGATGTGGCGCTGTCGAGCCCCAGAAATCGCCGGAGCTGCGGGTCGGCGCGCAGGCGGGCCTGCGCCTTGTGGACGTAGCTGCGCAGGATGGGGACGGGCTTGTCCTCCTGCTCCGAAATCACCTCGTACGACAGGTTTTCGATGAGGCGTTTGCGGGCGACGGTGCGCACGAAGTCGGGCAGGCGGGCCAGGGCTTCGTGGAGGGCAGCGGCGGTGGGCGCCGCGTCGAGGGCCTCGTCGTCGAACGGCTCGTCGGGCAGGCGGGCGGCGGCCTCGTCGGTGAGGGCGTACACCTTGCGGCGGCGGGCGAGGTAGTTGCGGAAGTGGTTTTTGCACACCACGCTGGCCCACGAGCAGAAATCCTCGCGGACGGTATCGCGCTTTTCCTGGATGCGGCGAAAAACCTGCGTCAGCAGCTCGTCCAGGTCGGTGGCCGGCAGGTCGCGGTTGGCGGCGAACTTGCCCAGGAAGTACCAGCGCACGTACAGGTACGCCCACAGGTCAATGGTGCGCAGCAGGTGGGGCGCGCGCTCGTCGCGCCAGCGCGCAAACGTGGCATTGGCCGCGCCATAATCGTCGAGCGCGAAGGGCAGGTGCTGCACAAGCGTGCGCAGCGAGGTAAACTCGTCTTCGAGCGACATCGGCAGGTGGTGGAAGGCGCGGCGCCGCCAGAGCAGGCAGCAAGGGTACAGGTTAGGCCGTTGCGTGCCCGGCGTCAAGGCCGTTCTGGCGCGTCAAGATTGGCGGAAGATGCGCCGGGCCAAAAACACCAGCGCCGCCCGGGCGTGGGAAGCGTCCCCTTTTGCGGCAGAAAGCGCTCCGTAATCTCTTCACGGACACGGACGGCTGCACGCCTTATTTTGGGCGACTGTTTCCAGCCCAGGGCCCTGCGCCCCCTTTCTGCATTATCGGGCGCCAGGCCCGTCTCTATCGTCATCCCAAGATGGACGCCAACAGTTTCAAAACCTACAGCGCCAAGCCTGCCGACGTGAATGCCGCGTGGCACGTGGTGGACGCCGACCAGCAGGTCGTGGGCCGCCTTGCCACGCGCATCGCCTCCGTCCTGCGGGGCAAGCACAAGCCCACGTACACGCCGCACGTGGATACGGGCGACTTCGTGGTGGTCGTGAACGCGGCGCGCGTGCGCTTCACGGGCAAAAAGGAGACGGCGAAAGAATACTTTTCGCACAGCGGCTACCCCGGCGGCGTCCGGCAGCGCACGCCGCGCGAGATGCGCAGCCGCGAGCCGGAGTTCATCATCCGCAACGCCGTCAAGGGGATGCTGCCCAAAGGCCCGCTCGGGCGCCAGATGCTGCGCAAGCTCAAGGTGTACGCCGGCGCCGAGCACCCGCACGAGGCCCAGCAGCCCACCGAACTAGCCGTCTGACGCCGTAACCCTTTATCTCTGAAATGGCAGCACTTGTCCAGTACAACGCCGTCGGTCGGCGCAAAACGTCGGTGGCCCGCGTGTACCTGCGCCCCGGCTCGGGTACCATCACCATCAACAAGCGCACGCTGAGCAACTACTTCCCGCTCGAATGGCGGCAGCGCTCGATCACGTCGCCTTTCGAGGTGACGACGACGACGGGCCAGTTCGACGTGGTCGTGAACGCGCAGGGCGGCGGCC
>CBDUCD010000353.1:0-3293 GCA_965365535.1 uncultured Rhodothermales bacterium
AACTCATCCGCCGCAGCATCGGGCCGTTTGCCGAGGCGTGGGGCTATTCGTTCGATGTGGGCGCGCAGTACCGCGTGGGGCGCGTGCTGCTGGGCGCCAACCTGCAGGACGTGTCGGGCATGTACCAGTCGTGGTCGGTGGATCCGGACGCGTTCGACGGCGCGATGGGCGACGTAAATCCCGACACGGGCGCGCCGTACACGTTTGAGGAAACGTTCGGGCAGGAGCTGCCGCAGGGCGGCACGTTTGTCGTCCCGCCGGTGGCGCGGCTGGGCGCGGGCTACGCCATGCCGTTCGGCACGAGCAGCCTGACGCTCGGGCTGGACGTGGACGTGGCCTTTGACGGGCAGCAGGCGTACGCCTTCGACGTGGCCGGCGCGTCGCTGCACCCGCGCGTCGGGGCGGAGTTTGACTACAAAGGCGTGCTCGCCTTCCGCGCGGGCGTGGGCCGCATCACCCCGACGCCTTCTGATGGCGTCTCGTTTACGCCCGTGCTGGGCGCCGGCATCAACCTGAAGCAGGTGAGCCTCGACTACGGCTTCGGCGATTTTGCGGGCATCACGAGCGACCTGGGCATGACGCACCGCATCTCGGCCCGGCTCACCCTCGAGCCGCCGAGTGCGCGCCGGGCGCGCGACTAAAGCTCCATGCGCCGCTACGTTTCGCCGGACGACGTGTGGCGCGTCGTCGAAAAAGTGCGGCAGCACCGGCTGGGCACGCTGGTGCGGCGGCTCGTGCAGCCTTCGGCCAGCGCCCGCGTGCGGCACGCGTGGAGCGCGGCGCCTGCCGGGGTGCGGCAGTGGACCGGCATCCCGCACGTCCAGCAGCGCCTGAACGCGCGCGCGACGGGAAACCCGCGCACATCGGTCGCGGCGTACGTGGCGGAAAAGTACCTGTCTGCGGGCGGCCACCGCGGTATTTCGGTGGCGTGCGGCGCGGGCGCCAACGAAGTGCGCTGGGCCGAAACAGGCTGCTTTGCCCGGATCGACGGGTTCGACATTTCGCCGGCCCGCATCGAGGCGGCCCGGCAGCGGGCGCAGGCGGCCGGGCTGGCGCACGTGCTCCACTTCCACGTGGCCGACGTGCGGTCGGTGCCGCTGCCGCCCGAAGCGTACACGGTGCTGCTGGCCGAAGGAGCGCTGCACCACCTCTCGCCCCTCGCCCCGGCGGTGGCGCGGCTGCGCGCGGCGCTCGCGCCGGGCGGACTGGTCGTGCTGCGCGACTTTGTGGGGCCGGCGCGCTTTCAGTGGACGCGGGCGCAGGTTGCAGCGGCGGATGCGCTGCTGGCCGCCCTGCCCGAGGCGTACCGGACGCGCGCGGCCAGCGGAACCGTTAAACGCCGCATCTGGACGCCGGGCCTGCTGGCCATGCGGCTGAGCGATCCGTCCGAAGCGGCCGAGTCCGACCGCATCCCTGCTGTGCTCGCGGCGCACGTTCACACCCTCGAAACGCGCAGCCTGGGTGGAGACGTGCTCCACCTCGCCTTCGACGAGATTGCCCACCACTTTACCGCGCCCGACAGCGCTCGGCTTTACTGGCTCGAACAAGCGTTTGCGCACGAAGACGCCTACCTCGCGGCCCGGCCCGGCGCGGGCGATTTTCTGTTTGGCGTGTACCGGAAAGCGCACGCATAGCGGGCCGGGTGCAACCCTCCGGCAACAAGATGGGCTGGCGCGGGGCGGCCTGGATCAGCATTTGCCGCATGGGCGTGCGGCGTCCGCGCGGCCCGTCGAGGCGAGCGCGCGCGCCTTTTCACGCACCTTCCGCCTGGTTTTCTATGCACCTGTTCTACTTTTCGCGCCGCCCGCTCGTGCTGGCAACGGCCTTTCTGCTGGCTGGCTGCGCCACGACCGGCATCAACCGGGGCGATTTCAACGTCGTGTCGATTGACGAGGAATGGCAGATGGGGCGCCAGCTCCAGGCCGAAGTCGCCAGGCAGGTCCGGCTTTCCAGCGACGCCGCGCTCAACGCGTACGTAACCCGCATGGGCCAGCGCATCGTGGCGCAGACCGAGATGGCCAACCTGCCGTGGACGTTCCAGGTGGTCGAGGACGATGCCATCAACGCGTTCAACATTCCCGGCGGCCACGTCTACATCAACACGGGCCTGATTGCAAACGCCCGAAACGCCTCCGAACTGGCCGGCGTGATGGCCCACGAAATCACGCACGGCGTGTCGCGGCACGGCACCGAGCAGCTTTCAAAGCAGTACGGCGTGAGCGCCCTGCTGGGCCTGGCCGGCCAGGATCCCAACCTGCTCACCGAGATTGCAGCCGGGCTCATTTTTGCCAAGTACTCGCGCGGCGCCGAGCGCGAATCCGACACCTACGGCATCCGGTTTATGACGGCGGCCGGCTACGATCCGCACGGGATGGTGGGGCTGTTCGAGACGCTCCAGGCCGAAAGCGGCGGCGGCAACCGGAACCTGGCGTTTCTGTCGTCGCACCCCCTCACCGCCGACCGTATCCAGGCGGCCCGCCAGCAGATCGCCGGCATGACGCTGCCGTCCGGGTTGGTCACCAACGACAGCGAGTTCAACCGCGTCAAGGCGCGGGCGCGCTGAGGGTTTTTGAGGGTTGAACGTGGGCACGCAGCTCCATCGGCCTCACTCGGCCCAGCCGATGGCCGTCGTGTGAAACACCGGCTGGCGGCGCTCCAGCACGGTCACCAGCCGGCCTTCGTTTTCGAGACTGATCAGGGTGCGGCCCAGGGCGGCTTTTAGCCGGCTTTCGTTGCGGGCGATGTCGGCGCGGAAGCGGGCTTCGGCGGTGCGGCGCAGCTCGGCCGCGAGCGGCACGCGCCACCACTCGGGCAGGCGAGGGCTGGGCTCGGGGAGGGGCTCGGGCGGCAGGCTCGCAAACGCGAACCGCTCGGTGTGCAGGTCGAACGTGGTGGCGTATTCGTGGCTGGAGCGGCCTCGCGCGGCGTTGCTGTTGACCTGCCGGAGGGCCTGCTGGTCTTCTTCTGTCCGCAGCATCGACGTGATGACGGGGGTATAGCGCGGCAGTCCGGCCTCGCGCAGGCGCCGCCCGAAGCGCACGGCGATCGTGTCGATGAGGATGCGGGTGCGGGGCGTGACGTAGGGCACGCCGTACGTCATGGACGTGACGACGACGAGCGAATCGGTCGTGACGCGCACGAGGTCGTCGTAGCGGGTGGCGGCCTCGGCCCGCGTCGCGACCGGCGCGATGCCGAGGCGCTGGGCGGTGCGGACGTGGATGCGGTTGGGCGAGCGGCGCAGCGCAGGCGGCGGCGCGGCGGGGGCGGAAAAACGTCGAGAGAAGGGGACACGG
>CBDUCD010000354.1:0-3279 GCA_965365535.1 uncultured Rhodothermales bacterium
ACGCCGTGCCCTACCTGTTCGAGCGCGAGGGCACGTCGTGCGAAAACCTGCCCGAGACGCTCGACTACATGACCGTGCTGCGCGCCAAAATCGAGGGGCGCTACGGGCCGGGCAAAGTCCTCCTCGCCGAGGCCAACCAGTGGCCCGAGGACACCCTTCCCTACTTCGCCGGCGGCAGGGGCGTGCAGATGGCCTTCAACTTCCCCATCATGCCGCGCATGTACCTGGCCCTGATGCGCGAAAACCGCCGCCCCCTCGTCGAGATGCTCCGCATGACGGACGACATCCCGCCGGACGCGCAGTGGGCCCTGTTTCTGCGCAACCACGACGAACTCACCCTCGAGATGGTGACCGACGAGGAGCGCGACTTTATGTGGAACGCGTACGCCGCCGACCCGCGCTTCCGCATCAACGTGGGCATCCGGCGGCGGCTGGCGCCGCTTCTCGAAGGCGACCGCCGCCGCATCGAACTCATGAACGCCCTCGTCCTTTCGCTCAAGGGCAGCCCGATTCTGTATTACGGCGACGAGATCGGCATGGGCGACGACCCGTTTCTGGGCGACCGCAACGGCGTCCGCACGCCCATGCAGTGGAGCCCCGACAAAAACGGCGGCTTTTCGCGGGCGCCGCACCACCGGCTGTTCATGCCCGCCATCAACCGGGGGCCGTACTCGTACGAGTTCGTCAACGTCGAGGACGCCGAGGGCGACCCGCAGTCCCTGCTGCACTTCACGCGCCGCATTCTCGCCATCCGCAGGCAGTACGGGCGCGTGTTCGGGCGCGGCGCGATGGAGATTCTGGACGTGCCCAACCCGGCGATTCTGGCGTTCGTGCGCGAGTACGAAGGCCAGCGCGTGCTCGTCGTCGCCAACCTGTCGCGCTTTACGCAGTCCGTCATGGTGCCGCCCGGCAACCTGACGGGCACGGTGCCCGTCGAGCTTTTCAGCCAGGCGCGCTTTCCGGCCTTCGAGACGTCGCCCTACCACCTGACGGTCGCGCCCTACGGCTTTTACTGGCTGGGCCTCGAACCCGTGCCCGAGGAAACGGACGCCGTGCCCGAGCAGGCGCCCGAAACCGACGTGCCCGCCAATCTGCCCGTGCTCGAAGTGGCCGAGGGGCTGCACAACCTGCTCATCCCCACGATGGCCGGCGGCCCCGACATCGCGCGCTTCGAGGCCCTCTTGCCCGACTTCCTGATGCGGCAGCGCTGGTACGGCGGCAAGGGCGGCGCGGCCCCGACCGTCCGCCTGCGCGACGCCGTGCGCCTGACGCTGGCGCCCGCGCCCGTGTACCTGACGCTGCTGGACGTGACGGGCGCCGACGGCACGACGGCCCTCTACCAGCTTCCCCTTGCGCTCGTGGACGAAGGCGAGGCCGAGCGCGTGCAGCAGGAGCGCGCCGGCGCGGCCCTGGCGTGGGTGGCCGGCCCCGGCGGGCGCCGCCTGCTCGTGGACGGCGCGGCCAGCCCCATCTTCTGGCGCGCCCTGCTGCGCTGGTGGAGCGCGGGCGCGAAAGGCCGGTCGCTCCAGGGTTTCTACACGCCCGAGGGCGGGCGCGGCATCGCCGCCGAAAGCGTGCGCGTGCTTACGGGCGAGCAGACCAACAGCGCCGCCATCGTGGACGGGCACTATTTCGTCAAGCTGTTCCGCCGCGTCGAGTCGGGCTTCAACCCCGAAGCCGAACTCCTCCAGCACCTGACGGACGCGGGCTTTCCGTTCGTGCCGCAACTGCGCGGCACGCTCACGTTCCAGCGGCCCGGCCAGCACGTGCTGCTGGCACTCGTGCAGCAGGCCGTGGACGCCGAGGAGGACGGCTGGGCGCGGGCGCTCGAACTGGCCCGCCGCGCCCTCAGCCGCGTGGGCCAGCAGCCCCTGCCCCACGACCCCGCGGGCGCGTGGCGCGAGGAAATCGCCCCCGAACTCGTCGGCTTTGCCCGGACGCTGGGCGTGCGCACCGCCGAACTCCACCTCGCCCTGGCGCGCGGCACCACGCCCGACCTCCTGCCCCAGCCCGCCGACGACGCGCAGCGCCACCGACTGCTCAGCCGCGTGCAGGCCGCCCTCGACGCCACGCAGCCCCTCGTGCCCGAGGGCCAGCTCGACGCGGCCCTGTGGGAAAACACCGCCGCATCCCTCGGCGAGCTGCGCCACGCCGACCCCGGCTGCCGCATCCGCGTCCACGGCGACTACCACCTGGGCCAGACCCTCGTGGCCCAGGACGACGTGTTCATCCTCGACTTCGAGGGCGAGCCCACGCGCTCGCTCGACGAACGCCGCGAGCGCGACAGCCCCTTGCGCGACGTGGCCGGGATGCTGCGCTCGTTCGACTACGCCATCCACTGGGCCGCCCGGCAGGCAACGGTCGAGCGCGAAAAGGAGTGGACGGCGCTGCTGGTGGAGGCGACCGAAAACGCCTTTCTCGACGCCTATTTCGGCGTGTCGGGCATCGAAAAACTGCTGCCCCCTCTTGCCTACCGCGACGCGCTGCTGCGCCTCTACCTCGTCGAAAAGGCGCTTTACGAGGTGCGCTACGAGGCCGCCCACCGCCCCGAGTGGCTGTGGCTGCCCCTCGAAGGCGTGCAGCGCCTGATGGGCCGTGGAAACGGCTGACGCCGCGCGCAAGCTGCTGGACGTACACGCCCGCCTGTGCCGCGTGTACGGCTGCCCCATCGCGTTTTTCTCGGACAAAGACCCCGTCGCCGAACTCGTGTCGGCGCTGCTGTCGCACCGCACGAAAAACGCCGACTCGGCCCGCGCCTTCCATGCCCTCGTCGAACGTTTCCCGACGTGGGAAGGCGTGATGGAGGCGCCCGCCGCTGAGGTCGAAACAGCCATTGCGGCGGCGACGTGGCCCGAGCAGAAGGCGCCGCGCATCGGGCACGCGCTGCGATTCATTCACGCCGAGCGGGGCGTGCTGTCGCTCGACTTTCTGGCGGACGTGCCCGTGAGGGAGGCGCGGGCGTGGCTCGAAAAGATTCCGGGCGTCGGCCCCAAGACGAGCGCCGCCGTGCTGCTCTTCAGCAAGCTGCGCCGCCCCGCCCTGCCCGTCGACACGCACCACTTCCGCGTGGCGCAGCGGCTGGGGCTGGTGCCGCCGAAGATGGGCGAGGCGGCGGCGCACGCGCACCTGGAAAAAATGCTGCCAGCGGGCTGGGACGCCCAGCAGGTGTACGACCACCACGAAGTGCTGATGCTGCACGGCCAGCGCTGCTGCTACTACTACAACCCCGCCTGCGAGCGCTGCGCCGTCCTCGAATGGTGCCCCACGGGCCAGGCCCGC
>CBDUCD010000355.1:0-3269 GCA_965365535.1 uncultured Rhodothermales bacterium
CGCCCTCGTCCCCGCCGCCCGGCGCAACCCGGCGGCGCTGCCGGGCGTGCTCATGATGGGCGGCCTCGCCTTTGCCGCGGGCCTGTGGTGGGCCGCCGCCCGCCGCTGAACCCCCATGCCCATGCCCCATCCCGACGCCCCTGCCGCCCCTTTCAACCTACGCGCGGCCCTGCTGGCCGGCGCCGCCGGCACCGCCGCCATGCTGGTCATGGAAATCGTGCTGCCGCGCCCCAGCCAGTTCGAGCGGCAGGCCGAAGAGCTGGCGGCACGGCGGCTGCCCCTGCCACGCCGCTACCGGAAAGGCGCGCGCTGGGCGCTGCCTTTCGGGCCGGGGACGCTGTTTGCCGTGGGCTACGCGGGGCTGTGGCACGCGGCGGGCGAGGCGCCCACGTGGAAACAGGCGGCGCTGCTGGGGCTGGCGCATTCCACCCTCGTGCAGCTTGCCCGCCCTGCCGTGGCGCGCCTGAGCCGCCAACCCCTCGACCTGCCCGCCCGCTGGCTCTGGGGCGTGGGCGACATCGCCGACCACGTCGTCTATGCGACGGTCACGGCAGAGGTGTACCGGCGCCTCACCCGGCTCAGGGGCGCGCGTCGGGGTTGAGGGTGTAGGTGCCCACTACCGATGCCTCGGCGAGGACGTGGCCCTCCATCGCCGCGAGGGCGTCGGCGGCGGTGAAGTCGCCGTCGAGGCCGAGCGTGTCCACGTCGAGGGCATAAACGGTAAAGCGGTAGTGGTGCACGCGCTCGTCGTTCCAGGGCGGGCAGGGGCCGTCGTAGCCGCCATAGACGCCCTCCATGCCGGCGTTGCCCGCGAAATAGCCCGTGTAGCTGTTCTGGCCGCGCCGCCCGTGGGGCGTGGGGCCGGTGGGCTTGCCGCCGGGCGTGACGCCGTTGGAGTCCTGCGCCTCGGCCATGACGGTGCGCGCCGCCGGAATATCTACCAGCACCCAGTGGTAAAACGGGGTGCGCGGGCGGCTGTAGGGAATCGTCCGGCCCTTTTCGTTGGCGCCGTCGCCGTCGGCGGGCGCGTCGCCGTCAACGCAGACGAGGGCAAAGGAGCGGGTGCCGGCGGGTGCTTCTTCCCACGCCAGGTGCGGGCTCATGTTGCGGCCCAGCTCGGAGGGGCCGTCGTTGGCGGGGATGCAGAAGGCGTGCTCGGGGTGGATGGGCTGGCCGTCGGTGAGGGAATGGCTGCGGAGGTACATGGCGGGCGGGAGTGGGTGGAACGGGAAACGCTCAGCGGGCGGCGCGCAGACGGTTGGAAAGCACGGCGGGCAGGCCCACCTCTTCGATGCGCTGCCGGGCGCCCTCGACGTGGTAGGGCAGGCGGACGAGTTCGTAGTGGAACGTGTCGGTGTCGAAAAAGGCGACGCACGCGCGCGGGTTGCCGTCGCGCGGCTGCCCCACGCTGCCCACGTTGATGAAATAGCGACCGCCGGGGCGGACGCCGAACTGGCCCAGCTTGTGGCCCATCACGCCGGGCAGGTGGGTGTGGCCGGCAAAGCAGACGGGCGTCGTGAAGTGGTCGAACTGGGCGTGCGCCACCTGGAAGGAATCCACGCGCAGCCAGTGCTGGGGCTGCTGCGGCGTGGCGTGCACCAGCGTGGCGTTCTCGAACGTGGCCACGAGCGGCAGCGCGCGCAGCCACGCCCGGTCGTCGTCGGACAGCAGCTTGTGGTGCAGGCGCGCCGCCTCGGCGCCGTCGCGGGGCAGGCCCTTCACGTCGCCCGTGGCCACGGCCTCGTCGTGGTTGCCGCGCACGACGACGGCGCAGCGCGCCCGCACCAGGTCGAGGCACGCCTGCGGGTCGGCGTTGTAGCCCACGATGTCGCCCAGGCAGACCGTGGCGTCGGCGCCGCGCCGGGCGATCTCGGCAAAAACAGCGTCGAGGGCCTGGATGTTGGCGTGGATGTCGGAGACGAGGGCGAGGCGCAAGGCGAAAGGGGGCTGGCGGCGGGGCGCGAGGTTCTGCAAGATATTTGCGACCGCCCGGCTTTGCCCGCCTCATCTTGCCGCTTCTACCCATCGTTTCACACGCCTTCGCCTTTCATGCTTACCGTCGCGTTCTTTTTCGGCGGCGTCTCGCCCGAGCACGAGGTGTCCGTCATCTCGACGCTCCAGGCCGCCCACGCCCTCGACCCCGCGCGCTACACGGCGCTGCCCGTGTACGTGGCCAAAAGCGGCACCTGGTACACGGGCCCGGCCCTGCTCGACGCGGCGCGCTACGCCGACCTCGACGCGCTGCGCCGCGACGCCACGCCCGTCGCGCCCCTGCCCGGCGAGACGGGCAAGCTGGTGCTGGCCGAAGCGCGGGCGCCCCGCCTGTTTGGCCCGGCGCCGCGCCGCTGGCAGGCCGACGTGGCGTTTCTGGGCTTCCACGGCGGCGAGGGCGAAAACGGCGGCTTCCAGGGCCTCATGGAAACCCTCAACGTGCCCTACACGGGCAGCGGCGTCTTTGGCTCGGCGCTGGGCATGGACAAGGTGCTGTCCAAAATCGTCTCGCGCGACCAGGGCATTCCCGTCGTGGACTGGGTGGCCTTCCGCGAGTCCGACTGGGGCGGGCACGAGGAGGCGTGGCTCGACCGCTGCGAGGCGGCGCTGGGCTACCCCGTCGTCGTCAAGCCGGCGCGGCTGGGCTCGTCCATCGGCATCTCGAAGGCCGATACGCGGGCGCAGCTCGACGCCGCCATCGAAGAGGCGCTGCGCTACGACGAAAAGGTCGTCGTCGAGGACGCCGTCGAAGGGTTGCGCGAGGTCAACTGCTCCGTGCTGGGCGACCCCAACAGCGCCCTCCCGAGCGTGATCGAAGAACCCGTGCGGTCGGCGGGCGAGGGGCTGCTGACCTTTGGCGAGAAGTACCTGCGCGGCGGCGGCGGCAAGGGCAAGGGGCCGCAGGCGCGCGGCGCCAAGAAAGGGAGCGGCGCCGAGGGCATGGCCTCGCTCGACCGCCTCATCCCCGCGCCCCTCGCGCCCGAGCAGACGCGGGAAATCCGCGCCCTCGCCGTCCGCATTTTCCAGACGTTCGAGTGCGCCGGCGTGGCCCGCATTGACTTCATGATAGACGAGGCGGGGCAGGTGTATTTCAACGAGATCAACACCATCCCGGGCTCGTTTTCCTTTTACCTGTGGGCGCCCAGCGGCGTGCCCTTCGCCGAACTCGTCCACCGCATGATCGAGATCGGGCAGGCGCGCCACCGCGCCAAAAACGGGCGGGTGCGCTCCTACAACGTCAACCTGCTGTCGGCACGCAGCCTCGCGGGCCTGAAGGG
>CBDUCD010000356.1:0-3259 GCA_965365535.1 uncultured Rhodothermales bacterium
GCGGGCAGGAGCTCGAAGACCACTACTTCGGCACCATCCCCGACCGCGTGCTCTCGTTCATGCTCGAAGTCGAAAAGGAACTCTACCGACTGGGCGTGCCCGTCAAGACGCGCCACAACGAGGTCGCGCCGAGCCAGTACGAGATCGCGCCCATTTTCGAGACGGCCAACGTGGCCGTGGATCACCAGCAGCTCGTCATGCTGACGCTCAGGCGGCTCGCGCCGCACTTCGGGCTGGTGTGCCTGCTGCACGAAAAGCCGTTTGCCGGCATCAACGGTTCGGGCAAGCACAACAACTGGTCTATGGCGACGGACACGGGCATGAACCTGCTCGAACCCGGCGACACGCCGCACCAGAACATGCAATTCCTGTTTTTCTGCGCCGCCGTGATCCGGGCCGTGTACAAGCACCAGGATCTGCTGCGCCTCAGCGTCGCCTCGGCGGCGAACGACCACCGGCTGGGCGCGAATGAGGCGCCGCCGGCCATCCTGTCGGTTTTTCTGGGCGAGCAGCTCGAAGACGTCTTCAAGCAGCTCGAAAGCGGCCCCGCCACGTCGTCGAAGCAGGGCGGGCTGCTGGGGCTGGGCTCCGGGGTGCTGCCCGAGCTGCCGCGCCACGCGGGCGACCGCAACCGCACCAGCCCGTTTGCCTTTACGGGCAACAAGTTCGAGTTCCGCGCCCTCGGCTCCTCGCAGTCGGCGTCGTTTCCCAACACCGTCCTCAACGTCATCGTGGCCGAGTCGCTCGACGCGATGGCGGACGCGCTGGAGGAAAAGCTGGCGGGCAAGAAGACGAAAAAAGCCCTCGAAGACGCCGTCCACGACGTGCTGGCCGAGGTGCTGCACGAGGCCAAGTCGGTCATCTTCAACGGCGACGGGTATTCGGAGGACTGGCACCGGGAGGCCGAGCGGCGCGGGCTGCTCAACCTGCGCACCACGCTCGACGCCGTCGAGACGTTCGACGCCGCCAAAAACGTGGCCCTGTTCGAGCGCTACAACGTGCTCTCGCACCGCGAAATCGAGAGCCGCAAGGAAATCATGCTCGACCAGTACTTCAAGACCATCAACATCGAGGCCGAGACGACGGCGCGCATCGCCCGGACGATGCTGTTCCCGGCGGCGGTCCGCTACCTCGGGCAGCTCGCGGGGGCCGTCGAGGCCGGCGACGACATTGACCTGGCCTTCGAGGGCGTGAAAGAGGCGACGGCGGAGGTGGCCGAGCACGTGACGGCGCTGCGCCAGGCCGTCAACGGCCTCGTGCGGCAGAACGCCGAGCTGGGGGGCGAGACCGTCCACAGCAAAGCCTACCACATGCGCGACAACGTCATCCCGGCCATGAACGCCGTCCGCGAGGCCGCCGACAAGCTCGAAAACCTCGTCGCCCGCGACCTGTGGCCCCTGCCCTCGTACCAGGAAATCCTGTTCGAGAAGTAGGCGCCCCGCGCCGTTTTCAAGGCAAGCGCCCGGCCCGGAAAACTCCAGGCCGGGCGCTGCTGCTTTGTCTGGCGGCGCGTTTCAGGACGCCTGTTCTACCACTTCTTCGGGCTGCGGCACGAACGTCAGCCAGCCGTAGGGGTCGTTGCCCGCGTGGATGATGTCGAAAAACGCCTGCTGGAGGCGCGTCGTGACGGGGCCGCGCGTGCCCGCGCCAATGGTGTGGTGGTCCACCTTGCGCACGGGCGTGATCTCGGCGGCCGTGCCGGTGAAAAAGAGCTCGTCGGCCAGGTAAAGCGCCTCGCGCGGCATGAGCGACTCGACGACCGAGTAGCCCGCGTCGCGCGCGATGCGGATCACGGCGTCGCGGGTGATGCCGGGCAGGATGGACAGCGCCGTGGGCGCCGTGTAGATGGTCTCGTCGCGCACGAGAAACAGGTTTTCGCCGCTGCCCTCGGCCACGTAGCCCTGCGTGTTGAGCATGATGCCCTCGGCGACGCCGTTGAGCACGGCGTCCATCTTGACGAGGGCGGCGTTGAGGTAGTTGCCGCCCGCCTTGGCAAGCGCCGGCAGCGTGTTGGGCGCCATGCGCGCCCACGAGGCCACCTCGACCTCGACGCCCTGCTCGAGGGCCTCGGCGCCCAGATACGCGCCCCAGTCCCACACGGCGATCACGGTCTCGACGCGGTTGCGGAGCGGGTTGACGCCCAGCGCGCCCATGCCCCGGAACACGACGGGGCGGATGTAGCAGGCCGCCAGCCCGCTGCGCTGCACGGTTTCGAGGGCGGCGCCTTCAAGGGCATCCTGGGCGTAGGGAATCTCCATGCGGTAGATGCGCGCCGAATCCACCAGGCGGCGCATGTGCTCGGGCAGCCGGAAAACGGCGCTGCCCCGCTGCGTGTCGTAGCAGCGGATGCCCTCGAACACGGACGAGCCGTAGTGGACGACGTGCGAGAGCACGTGGATCGTGGCGTCTTCGTAGGGCACGAGCTTGCCGTTGAACCAGATGTCGGGGTGCTGCTGCATGGACGGGCAGGTTTTTTTGGGGCGGGGAGAAAGGGCGCACAGGCGTGCGGCCCGTGCGGTAGGGGGCTGTTACGCCCCAACGGGCGGCGGGGTTTTGGGCGGCAGCGCTACGGACGCGGCGCGGGGTAGCGCCGAGAGGGCCGCGTGAGGGCAAAGCGCGCAATCGTCCAGAGGATTTTTGCCGAAGCGCCCAGCGTGCCCCGCACCGTGCCGGTGATTTTGGAGACGCCCACGCGGCGCCGGTACCGCACGGGCACCTCGGCGCAGCGCAGCCCCGCCTCGACGGCCCGGATCTGCATCTCGATTGTCCAGCCGTACGTGCGGTCCTGCATCCCCAGCCGTTCGAGACTGGCAAAGCGGATGGCGCGGAACGGCCCCAGGTCGGTCCACCGCGCGCCCCATCCCAGCCGCATCAGCAGGCACGCGACGCGGTTGCCCACGACGGCCTGCGGCAGCATGGCGCCGCGCTCGCGCCGCCCCCGCATCCGCGAGCCGACGACGAAGTCCGCCCGGCCTTCGAGAATGGGCGCGACGAGGGCCGTCAGTTCTTCGGGATGGTCGCTGTAGTCGCCGTCGAGAAACACGACCAGGTCGGGCCGGTGCTGCCGGGCGTAGGCGATGCCGCGCAGGCAGGCCGCCCCGTAGCCCCGGCGCGGCTCGCGCAAGACGGTCGCGCCCGCCGCCCGCGCATTCGCCTCCGTCTCGTCGGTCGAGGCGTTGTTGACGACGACGACCTCGTCCACGAGCGCCGCCGGCAAGTCGCCCACGACCTGCCCGATGGAGCGGGCCTCGTTAAAGGC
>CBDUCD010000357.1:0-3246 GCA_965365535.1 uncultured Rhodothermales bacterium
CCCGCCGCGCCGACCTCGACGCCGTTGCCGTCACGTACGGGCCGGGCCTCGCGGGCGCCCTCCACGTGGGGCTGAGTTTCGCTAAAGCCTACAGCCTCGCCCTCGGCATTCCGCTCGTGGGCGTCAACCACCTGGAAGGCCACCTGTACTCGGTTTTTCTGGCAGATGAAACGCCGCCGTTTCCCTTTCTCTGCCTTATCGTCTCGGGCGGGCACACGCAGATCGTGCGCGTCGAAGGAGACTTCCGGCACCACCTGCTGGGCCGCACCCGCGACGACGCGGCGGGCGAGGCGTACGACAAAGTCGCCAAGCTGATGGGGCTGGGCTACCCCGGCGGCCCCGTTCTCGACCGCCTCGCCGCCGATGGCGACCCGCACGCCATCGAGCTGCCGCGCACCTTTCTGCCCGACGGCAGCTTCTCGTTCAGCGGCATCAAAACCGCCGTCCGCTACTTTCTCGACGGCCAGCCCGACCGCGCGGCGTTTCTCGAAACACACGCCACCGACCTCGCGGCGTCGTTTCAGGCCGCCGTGCTCGACATGCTGCTGCGCCCCCTCGAGCGCGCCATCGAGGCAACGGGCATCGGGCACGTGGCCATCGTGGGCGGCGTGTCGGCCAACCGGGGGCTGCGCGCCCGCGCCGCCGCGCTGTGCCGCCAGAAGGGCTGCCAGCTCTACCTTCCCGCCCCCGAGCACTGCACCGACAACGCCGCCATGATCGCCATTGCCGGGCACTTCCGGCTTGCCGCCGGCCAGACGAGTCCGCTCACGCTGGCTGCCGAGCCGGCCCTCCGCTTTGGCCTGCCCGCATGACGCTGCCCCCTTTCGACGCCGACCAGCTGCGCGCTGCCGAGCCGCAGCCGCCCACGCCCGCCGCCCTCGGCCCGTGGCGCGACCGCATAGACGCCCTCGACCGCGAAATCCTCCGCCTGATGAACGAGCGCCTCGCGTGCGCCCACGAGATCGGGCGCATCAAAAAGGCGCTGGCGCTGCCCGTGTACGTGCCCGCCCGCGAGGAGGCCGTGCTCCAGAACGTGTGCGCCGCCAACACGGGCCCGATGACGGACGCGTCGGTGCGCCGCCTGTTCGAGCGCATCATTGACGAGACGCGCAGCAGCGAGCGCCACGAGTACGGCACTCTCCCCAACCCCTGACTTCTGCCCCCGCCGCGTGAACAAGACGCTCCGCAACCTCCTGGTTTTCGTGCTCCTCGCCGCGTTTCTCGTCGCGGCGCTGGGCGGATACGTCGTTTTCGGCCCCAACACGCCGGGTTATGAAGGGGCGCGCGGCGTCAAAATCCCGCCGGGCAGCACCTTTGGCGCCACGCTCGACTCGCTCGACGCGGCAGGCGTCGTGGCCTCGCGGCGCTCGTTTGCCCTTCTGGCCGGCGCCACGGGCTGGCGCGACCAGATCAAGGCGGGCTACTACGAGTTCGAGGCCGGCGCCTCCAACTACGACCTCTTGATGACGCTGCGGCGCGGCCTCCAGACGCCCATCCGCGTGCGGATACCCGCGGGCACGCGCGTCGAACGCATTGCCGAAGTCGGCGGGCGCGACATGGCCTTCGGGCCCGATGGGTTTCTGCGGGCGCTCGAGAGCGACTCGCTCGCCGCCGCCGTCGGCCTCGACCGGGCGCACGTGCTGGGCGTGCTCGTGCCCGACACGTACTTCTTTTTCTGGCTCACGCCGCCCGACAAGGTCGTCGCCAAAATCAAGGACAACTTCGACAAGATCATCCGGCAAAACGGCCCGCCGCCCGACGGGCTTTCGGCGGAGGACGTGGCCACGCTGGCGTCCATCGTCGAGTGGGAAACGGCGGTCGAGAGCGAAAAGCCGCGCGTGGCGGGCGTGTACCTCAACCGGCTGCGCATCGGGATGCCGCTCCAGGCCGACCCGACGGTGCAGTACGGCATCCAGGAGGTCGAGGGGCAGAAGCGCGAACTCTTCGTGCGCGACTACGGGCTGGCGCACCCCTACAACACGTACGCCTACCGGGGCCTGCCCCCCGGCCCCGTCACCAACCCCACGGCGTCGTCCATCAAAGCCGTGCTGAAGCCCGAAAAGCACGACTATCTGTACTTTGTGGCCAGCGCCGCCCTCGACGGGCACCACGCCTTCGGGCGGACGCTGGCCGAGCACAACCGCAACGTGCAGGCGTTTCGCACCGCCATCGCCGCGCGGCGCCGCGCCCAGCAGGCCCAACAAAACGGTACGCCTTGATGGAATCCCTCCTGCCCTTTCTGCTCTTTTTCGTCTTTATCGCGCTGCGCCTGCTGGGTGGGCGCAAAAAGGCGTCGCCCCGGCTGGAGGGGGGCGATGCCGGCGAGCCCGACATGGACGAGGCGCTGCGGCAGATCCGCCAGGCGCTGGGGATGCCCGACGACCGGCCCCGCGTCGAGCGTCCGCTGCCGCCCGCCGTGCTGCCGCCCCGCCCCGTTGCGCCGCCCCCAGCGGCCGTGCCGCCCGCGCCGTCGCCGCGCCCCACGCACCCCGCCGGCACGCGCTACTCGTCCGAGCGCTTTGCCGGCCCCTCGCCCCTCGCCCCGCGCGCGGCGTCGAGTCCCGCCGCCGCCCCGCCGCCTCCGCCGGCCCCGCCTGCGGTTTTCCTCAGTGGCGCCGAAGCCCGGCGGGCCATCCTGCTGGCCGAAATCCTGGGGCCGCCCCGGTCGCAGCGCCCCCTGCGCCGTCAGGACGAGGGCGGCGCGCCGGGCTTGAACAGGCCGGCGCCGATGCCGCCGCCCATCAGCCCGAACACGACGTAGAGCACCGCCAGCGTCACCACGAGCGTCAGCACGGCCTGGGGCGAGTCGAGCAGCGCCGCGGCCTGCTGCATCACCTCGGGGCTGATGTTGACCGCCTCGCGCGTGTCGAAGGCGCGTAGCTGGGTGGCGAGGTTGGGCCGCCCCGCCACCAGCCACGAAACCGAAAGCAGCACCGTGGAAGCGATAAAGGCGACAAGTCCCGCCTGCGCGCCCATCGCCACGCCCTGCCGTCCCGTCACCGCCTGCCCGCCCGTCCCCACGTAATGCCAGACGGCCAGCAGGCCGGTGCCGAACATCGTCGTGCAGCACAGCACCGGCCCCAGGACGGGAATCCAGACGAGCATCAGGCTGAGGCCGAAACCTCCGATGCCACCGACGACGATGGAGCGCGCGGGCGAGGCCATACGGTGCAGGCGGAAAAGCGGGAAAACGTCGGACCGCCGGCGTCAGACCGTTGCCGTTGGCGGCTGGAAGCGCCGCGTGTA
>CBDUCD010000358.1:0-3232 GCA_965365535.1 uncultured Rhodothermales bacterium
TGGCCAACAACTGCGACTGGCGCGAGCCCGCCACGGACGCGCCCGCCGACCGCGCCGCCGCCGAGCGCGCCCTCGAGTTTTTCGTCGGCTGGTTTGCCGATCCCCTCTACCGGGGCGACTATCCCCTTTCGATGCGCGAGCGCGTGGGCCATCGCCTGCCCCTTTTCACCGACGAGGACGCCCGCCGCATCCAGGGGTCGGCGGACTTTTTCGGCCTCAACCACTACACCACGATGCGCGCCGCCCACGCCCCCGGCGGCGCCCGCAGCGACCCGTCCAGCAACGCCGGCCTCACCGCCGACCAGGACGTGCGCCTTTTCGCCGACCCCGCGTGGCCCCTGACCGAGATGGGCTGGCCCGTCGTGCCCTGGGGCTGCCGCAAGCTGCTGGGGTGGATCACCCGGCGCTACGACGCGCCGCCCATCGTGCTGACCGAAAACGGCTGCGCTTTCGACGACCGGCTCGTGGAGGGGCAGGTGGACGACGCGCCGCGCGTCGCCTTTCTGCGCGACTACCTCGCCGCCTGCCACGCCGCCATCGCCGACGGCGCCCGGCTGGAGGGCTATTTCGTCTGGTCGCTGCTCGACAACTTCGAGTGGACGCTGGGCTACTCGCGGCGCTTCGGCCTCCACCACGTTGATTTCGCCACGGGCGCGCGCCTGCCCAAGGCGTCGGCGCGGTGGTACGCGCAGACCATCGCCCGCAACGGCCTCGCTATGCCGCGCCCGCAGCTCGAACCCGTTTCCCACCCCTGACCTTTCAACCGCATGAAACGCCGCGATTTTCTGGGCACCACGGCTGCCGCCGCCGCCCTGCTCGCCCTGCCCGGCTGCGCCGCCCTGCCGGCTGCCGCACGCGCTCGCCACCGCCAGCCCAGCATCCCGCGCTGGCGCGGCTTCAACCTGACCGAACTGACGGGCGGCAGCCGCGACAACCACTTTGCCGAGACGGACTTCGCGTGGATAAAGGAGTTCGGCTTCGATTTCGTGCGCATCCCGCTTTCGTACTGGGCGTGGTCGAGTCCCGAGCACCCGCTCGACATTGACGAAATGGCGCTGCGCCGCGTGGACGAGGCCGTCGAGTACGGCGACAAGTACGGGCTGCACGTCAACCTCAACTTCCACCGCATTCCGGGCTACTGCGTCAATGGGCGCGAGCTGGAGCCGCACCTCCTTTTCGACAGCCCGCGCGCGGAGATGGAAAAGGCCCTCGAGGCCGCCACCTTCCACTGGCAGACGTTTGCCGAGCGGTACAAAACGGTGCCCAGCAGCCGGCTCAGCTTCGACCTGATGAACGAGCCGCCGTGGATGCCCGACCAGTCGCGCTACGTCGAAATCGCCCGCCACCTGGTTGCCGCCATCCGCGCCATCAGCCCCGACCGGCTTGTCGTGGCCGACGGCGCCGACATCGGGCAGACGCCCGTGATGGGGCTGGCCGACCTGGGCCTCGTCCAGAGCACGCGCGGCTACCTGCCCAAAATGGTCAGCCACTACACGGCCACGTGGGTGCCCGAAAACGAGTTCGAGAGCTTCGAGACGCCCACGTGGCCCATGACCGACGCCCAGGGGCGCCTGTGGGACAAGGCGATGCTGCGCCGCCAACTCGTCGAACCCTGGATGCCCCTCGTGCAGATGGGCGTGCCCGTGCACGTGGGCGAGTGGGGCTGCTACAACAAAACGCCCCACGCCACCGCCCTCGCCTGGATGCGCGACCTCACGGCGCTCTGGCGCGAGGTGGGCTGGGGATGGGCCATGTGGAATTTCCGCGGCTCCTTCGGCATCCTCGACAGCGGGCGCGACGACGTGGCCTACGAGAGTTTCCGCGGCCACCAGCTCGACCGCGCCATGCTCGAACTGCTCCAGGCCAGCTAATTTTTCCCCGTTTCGAGATGACGCGCCGCCTCTTTTTCGCTCTTGCCGTGCTGCTCGTGCTGGCCGCGCAGCCCGCCGCTGCCCAGCCCGCGCCCCTGCTGGGACGGGGCCGCGCCGTGCTCGCCGCCGACCTCCATTACGCCCTCGAACACGACGTGCTCGCGCCCTGGTACCCGCGCGCCCTCGACACGCTGGGCGGCGGCTTTCTCAGCCACTTCGACTACCGCTGGCAGCCCGCCGCCGACCAGCAGAAAATGATCGTCACCCAGGCGCGGCACGTGTGGATGGCGGCGCAGGCCGCCCGCTTTTTCCCCGACCGCCGCGACGCCTGGACGGCCCTCGCCGCGCACGGCGCCGCCTTTCTGCGCGACAGGATGTGGGACAGCGAAAAGGGCGGCTTCTACTGGCTCGTCACCCGCGACGGCCTGCCCCTTCCCGAGCGCGACGGACGGCTCGTGAAACAGGCGTATGGGCAGGCGTTCGCGCTCTACGCCCTCGCCGCCTACTACGAAACCTCCGCCGACACCGCCGCGCTGGGGCTGGCGCAGCGGGCCTTCGGGTGGCTCGACGGGCACGCCCACGACCCTGCTCGCGGCGGCTACTTCAACCTGCTCGACCGCGACGGCACGCCCTTCCGCGAGGGCTACGCCGGCACGCCGCCCAAAGACCAGAACTCGTCCATCCACCTGCTCGAAGCCTTTACCGCCCTCTACCGCGTCTGGCCCGACGCCCGGCTGCGCAGCCGCTTGGAAGAAATGCTGGCCCTCGTGCGCGACACCATCACCGTCGCGCCCGGCACCCTCACCCTTTTCTCGACGGCGGACTGGCAGCCCGTCTCCTACCGCGACTCGACCGCCGAGCGGCGCGCGGCGCAGCGCTACTTCGACCACGTCTCGTTCGGGCACGACGTGGAGACGGCCTACCTCATGCTCGAAGCCGCCGACGCCCTCGGACTGGACGAAGGGGAGACGCTGGCGGCGGGCAAAAAGATGGTGGACCACGCGCTGCGCACGGGCTGGGATGCCTCCGTGGGCGGCTTTTTCGAGGCCGGCTACTACTTCCGCGGCGACACGTCGCTGACGGTCGTGGACTCGACCAAAAACTGGTGGGCGCAGGCCGAAGGGCTCAACACCCTTTTGCTCATGGAAAGCCGCTTTCCCGGCGACCCGATGCATTACGGCGACCATTTCCTCCAGCTCTGGGCCTACGTGCAGGCGTACCTCGTCGATCACGAATGGGGCGGCTGGTACGCGGGCGGGCTCGACCGGCAGCCCGAACTGCGCACCGCCGACAAAGGCCACGTCTGGAAAGCCGCCTACCACGACGGTCGGGCGCTGATGAACCTGGTGCAACGCCTCGAA
>CBDUCD010000359.1:0-3226 GCA_965365535.1 uncultured Rhodothermales bacterium
ATCGGCATCAAAGTCCGGGACAACGAGTCCATCGACCGTGCGCTGCGCCGCTTCAAGCGCGCCGTCAACCGCAGCCGCGTGCTGCGCATCTACCGCGACAACATGGCTTACACCAAGCCCTCCGAAGAACGCCGCGAGGCCAAGGAGAAGTCGCTGCGGATGTCGCGCCGGTATTCGCGCTCCTACTGACCCCTTCCGCATGGCGGTGGCACGTCCCGGGCTGGCTCGTCTGAGCCAGCCCTTTTTGTGCTTGAGGGCGCGTCGGCGGGCGGCGCTATCTTCGAGGCCCCCGCGCCCCGCGTCCATGCTCCGCCCCTTTTTTCTGCTCGTCGCACTTGCCCTCCTGTGGCCCGCTGCCGGGCTGCACGCGCAGGGCTTCAACAGCACGAACGGGCGCAACCATCCAGAGTTGAAGTGGCAGGTGGCCGAGACGCCGCACTTCAGGATCGCGTATCCGCAGCGGCTGGCGGGCATCGAATATGGGGCGGCGGCCCTTGCCGAGAGCACGTACACCGTGCTGTCGCGCAACCTGAACGTGACGTTTGGCCGCAAAATCCGCATCTACCTGTCGGACGAGGACGAGATCGTCAACGGTTTTGCCGCGCCCGTCGGCGAGGGCTACACGGCCATCTGGGTAGGGCAGAACGGCGTGGCCGATAGCTGGACGGGCGGCGACAAGTGGCTGCGGCGGGTGCTGCCCCACGAGCTGACGCACATTTTCCACTACCGCGCCACGCGCTCCAACCTGGGGCCGCTGGGCTTCGCCTTTTCCAACCCCGTGCCGCGCTTCTGGACGGAGGGGCTGGCGCAGTACGAAACCGAACGGTGGGACGCGCTGCGCGGCGAGCGCTGGCTGCGCACCGCCGCCCTCGAAAGCCGCCTCTCGTACGCCGATGGCGGCTCGCTGTGGAACGGGCGCCTGCTGTATGCCGTCGGGAATGCGCAGGTGCGCTTTTTCGCCCAGCAGTACGGCGACTCGGCGCTGGCCCGGCTGCTGGCGCACCGCACGCCCGTGCTGCTGGGGCTGGGGCGCGTCCACCGCCTCGAAGAGGCGTTTCCCGCCGTCACGGGCGAGAGTTTTGGCGCCTTCGAGCGGCGGTGGCGGCAGCACATCGTGGCGCAGTACGGCGCCCGCGCCGTTTCGATGGACACGCCGGACTCGCTCGCGGGGCGCTTCCGGGCGCCGGGGCAGTACCTGCACGCCGTCCAGCCCGGCCCCGACACGTCGCGCGTGGCCGTCGTGCGCACGCTTTCGCTCGACCGGCCCGTGCGGCAGCTCGTGGTAGAAGGGCGGCTGGCGCGCACCATTGCCGAGGGGGCCATTCTGGCGCCCGTGGCGTGGAATCCCTTTGGCGCGCTCGTGGCGTGGGCCGAGACGGGCCGCGACGCGCAGGGCTCGCTCGTCAACGACCTGTTCCTGTCCGGGACGCTGGGCGAGGGGCGCCGCCGGCTGACGCGGGGCCGCCGGGCGTCGTCGCCGTCGTTCTCGCCCGACGGGCAGAAGCTGGCGTTCGTGGGCAGCCGGCAGGGCACGTCCAACATTTTCCTGCTCGACCTCTCGACGCTCGAAGAAACGCCCGTGACGGCCTTCACCGGCGACGTGCAGATGGGCGCCCTCGCGTGGCACCCCCGCGCCCAGCTTGTCGCCTTCAGCCTGTTCGACGCCGGCGGCGGGCGCAGCATCCAGGCCGTTGACCTGGTGACAAAGGCTACCTACCCCGTGACGGACGGCACCTTCGACGACCGCCACCCCGTCTGGAGCCGCGACGGGCGCTTTCTGGCCTACACGTCGCTGCGCGATGGCGTGCCCAACGTGTTCCGCTTCGACGCCACGACGGGCGCCCACGCCCGCCTGACGGCCCTCGCCACGGGCATCGAGGCCGAGGGCTGGCTGCCCGCCGACAGCCTCCACCCCCTCGGGCAGATCGTCGGCATCGCCGCCGTCTCGAAAGGCGGCGACCGCGCCTACCGCATCGACGCGGCGCGGACGGTGCCGGAGCCCGACAGCGCTGCCGTGCCGCCGGCGTACACGGCGTGGGAGCGGCACCGCCCGCCCCACGAGGTGCCCCTCGCCGTGCCCGTGGATTCGGGTCTCGTGCTCGACCGCTATCCGTACCGCGCCCTCGCCAACCTCACACACGTCGTCACCATCCCGTTTCCGTACGCGGGCAGCGAGAAAGGCTACGGCGCGGGCGCCTTCACGGCGTGGATCGAACCGCTGGGCAAGCACGCCTTTACGGGCGCGGTGGGCGTGGACGCGCGCCGCCCTGCCGACGACAGCTTCGTGTGGATGCTCTACCGCAACAACGTGCTGCGCCCCACGCTCGACTTCACGTTTTACCGGCTGCCGGGCGCGGCGCGGCTGTACGGGTCGGAAGTGCTCGTCGAGCGCCTCACGGGCGCCGGGCTGGACGTGTCGCAGCCCATAGACCGGTGGCCGCGCGCCTACCGGTCGCTGCGGGCGGGCCTGCACCTGGAAGCCTCGCGCAGCGAACCCCTCAACGCCGACAGCCTCGACGGCCTGCCCGACCTGCCGCGCCCCCGAAATGGAACCGAGGTGACGCTGGGCGTGCGCGCCACCTACCGGGGCCAGAAGCCGTTCCGCGACGCCCTCGTCCACCCGCTCGACGGCTTCGGGCTGCGCGCCGAGGTGTCGGGCGCCCTGCCCCTCCCCGGCACCGACGCCCGCTTCGTGCGCGGCGACGCGCGCGGCTTTTTGATTTTGCCCGCCCCCGGCCTGCAACGGATTTACGCCTACGGGCGGGCCACGGCGACGCAGGGCACGCCGCTGCCGCAGGATTACACGGGCACGAGCCGCTACGACACGTGGCAGCTTGCCGACCTGGACGGGGGCTCGCTTACGCTGGGCCGGTTCGAGCGCGTGCGCGGCTACCGGCACTACGCCATCGGCGACCGCGTGCTGTTTGGCTCGCTCGAATACCGCGTCCTCGTCGCGCGCAGCCTGCAAACGCGGCTGCTGGGCGTGATTTCGCTGGGCGCCACCAGCCTCGCCTTTTTCGCCGACGGCGCCGCCATCTGGAACGGCGCCCACTGGAGCGGCGGCACGCGGCAGGTGGGCGCGGGCGCCGAGGTCAAAAACGCGCTGCGGCTGGGTTCGTACACCCTCGGCCACGCCCTCGGCATCGCGCAGCCCGCCGACGGGCTTTTCGGCAGCGACTACGACGTGTACTACCGCCTCCGGCTGGGCGTGCCGTTTTGAGGGTGG
>CBDUCD010000360.1:0-3180 GCA_965365535.1 uncultured Rhodothermales bacterium
GGGTGCGGAGGTAGCGGAAGGCGTGCCACGCCGACAGCCCCATCGCGGCCATGAGCGTGAACCACATGGGCACGTGGAAAAACAGGTTGCGGTGCGTCTGCCCGAGAATGTTGTCCACGCGCGGAAACGGCAGCAGAAAGCCGCCCAGCACCACGAGCGTCATCCCGCCCAGCACAACCGCGCGGACGGTGCCGTAATGCCGGGGCCGGGCCGGGGAGGACGTGAGCATAGAGGGGAAATGGTTGGTTGTCAGGTGTTGGTCATTTGTCACTGGTCACTGGTCATTTGTCATTCGCTATTGGTCATTATCCACATCGCATTTCGTAACACTGGATCAACTAACACCCCGAAATCTTCCTGATTTCCAATGACTAATATCCAATGACAAATGACCAGTGACCAACGACTAATCCATCCACACGTAATCGAACAGCAGTACGGAGGCGGCGACGAGGGCGGGCGGGTAGGCGGCCAGCGTGACGAGGCCGTCGCCGGCGCCCATCCACCCCAGCCCGCCGTCGAGGGCGCTGCGCGTGAGCCGCACGCCCGAGAGCAGAAGCGGCACGAGAAGGGGAAACAGCAGCACCGGCAAGAGGGCGCCGCTGTGCGCGGCCCGCGCGATGAGGGCGGCCAGCAGCGTCGTGGCCGCCGCCAGCCCCGCCGCGCCGAGGGCAAAGACGAGCAGGAAAAGCCCCCACTCGGCCACCCGAACGCCCATCACGACGACAAACGCGCCGCAGGCCACGCCGCCGACGACGAAGATGAGCAGCCCGTTGAACAGCAGCTTGCCCGCGTACACGCCCGCCGGGTCGGCGTGGAGGCGCAGAAACAGCAGCGTGCCCCGCTCCTCCTCCTGCACGAACACGCGGCCCAGCCCGAGGGCGGCGGCAAACAGCAGCACCGTCCACAGCAGCGCCGCCTGGACGTGCGGCGCGGGCGGACGGGCGCCGAGGGCGAACCACACGAGCACGACCGTTGCGAGGGCAAACACGAGCATCGCGTTGAGCGCGAGGGGGCTGCGCAGCTCCTGCCGCAGGTCTTTGCGCAGCACCGCGAGGGCGCTGCGCCCCCACGACGGCGGGCGCGGGGTTGCCGTTCGAAATGCTGGGGAAGGCCGTTCGGGAGACACGTCCGGGCGGGGTGGCGTGCGTATCGTGGAGGCGCTAAATCTACGTTTTTGCCCGCTCTGACGCCTGCCATGCTCCGTGAACATCCCACGCCTTCGGCCCGCGCGGCGGGCGCCCTCGTCGGCCTCGCCATCGGCGACGCGCTCGGGATGCCCGTCCACGGACTCAGCCACATCAACGTGCGGACGTACTACAAGGGCATCAAGGAATACCGCGACGACGAGCAGCGCGGTGGGCCGGCGGGCACGGGCACCCCGCACACCCGGCGCGTGTGCTGCCTGCTGGCGGGCGGAGGCCCCGCGTGCCTCGCCGACCTGCCCGCCGGCACCGCCGACGCCGCCGTCGTGGCGACGGTAGCGGCGGCGTGGGACGACGCCGACGGCTGGATGGAGGCGCTGCCGCTCGCGCCTGCCGCCCGCGCCGCCGCCCGCCTGCACGGCTGGGCCATCGCGCACCTCGCCCGTCACGACGCCGCCCTTTTCGATGGCGCCGCCTTCTGGCGCGACCTGGGCGCCGCCGCGCAGCGCTTCGACGCCGACCCCGAAAGGTGCGTCAGCCGCCGCATCGCGGGCCTCGCCGCCGCCCTCGACGAGTTTCCCCTCGACCTGCACGACCGCTGCGGCGGCACGGGCGCGGCGCCCGACGAGGCCGTACCGTTTGCCCTCGCCATGCTGGCCCGCAATCCCCATCTCGTCGAGGCCACGCTGCTGTCCGCCATCAACGTGGGCGGCGCGGCGGCTACCGTTGGCGCCCTCGTGGGCAGCCTGCTGGGCGCCCTCCACGGCGCCGATGCCTTTCCGCCGGACTGGCGCGCGGGCGCGGCGGCGCAGCACGTCGCTGCCGCGCTCGCCGCGCGGTAACGTCGCAGAAGCGCGACGGGACTGCTCCAGAAGCGCCGCACAAGCGCCACGGCCCTGTGACAACTGGCGCCGGGCGACCTCGTTTGGATGGATGTGAACGCGCCGGGGCTGTGGCCCCGCCCCTTTTTCCCCTCCAAACCCTACCGCGATGAAACGCACCTTTTTCCTCCCCCTCGCGCTGCTCGCCCTGCTGGGCGCGGCACCGCTGGCCCACGCGCAGGACGCGCCCGTCCGCCGCGCGGGCGCCGAGCAGCGCGCCGAGCGTATGCAGTCCCGCCTCGACTACCAGGTCGAGCGCATGGCCCTCACGCTCGACCTCACCGCCGACCAGAAGGCGCGCCTCCGCGACGTGCTCGCTGCCCGGCAGCAGCACTGGCAGGCGCAGCAGCGGCAGCGCGCCGCCACGACGCCTGCCGAGCGTCAGGCCCAGGCCCAGGCCCGCCGCGACCAGATGCAGGCCCGGCGCGACAGCACGCAGCAGGCCATCCGCGCGATTCTCACCCCCGAGCAGGCGCAGAAATTCGACGCCCTCCAGCAGCTCAACCAGTCGCACCGCGGCGAGATGCGCGAAAATCGCGGCAGCCGCATGGAGCAGCGCGGCGAGCGCATGAAACGGCGCGGCCAGCGGATGCAGAACCGCCCGCCGGGCGGCGGCCAGAACTGACCGTCCGCGCAACAACCGCCCACTGGCGGCGCAACCCATCGGCGTTGCGCCGCCTTTTTTGTAGGGCTGCCGCGCGCTGCGCCTCTACTGACTGCGAGAGGGCGGCAACAGCGCCCGCAAACGGGTACAGGCACGCCGCGCAGCATCAGCCATCTCCCGCCCGTCCGCCTCCTCTGCCTCGAAAAGGTCGTCCGGGTAGCGGGTGCTCACTGCGAAATAGGTGAGGTTGCGACAGTCTTTTTCCAGGTCGGCGAGGCTGGCAGCGTAGCGCACGCCGCGCGCCAGCAGGGCCACCAGGTCGTGCGTGCGCGGTGGGTCTTGCCCGTGGAAAACGAGAAAAGCCTTGAGCGTTTTCTCCACCGCCTGCTGGGCGTGAAAGCAGACGGTATCCCACGGCACCTGCTCGGCAGCCACATTGTTGGCGATGTTGAGCAGGTCGTGGTCTGCCTTCCGGAGCCACGCCGCGTAGTTGGATTCAGGCTTGCTCATACAGCACCTGTCCCTCTGCTTCTATCGTGGCCAGCAGCGT
>CBDUCD010000361.1:0-3177 GCA_965365535.1 uncultured Rhodothermales bacterium
GCAGGCGTGGCCAAGTCCACCGTTTCGGCGGTCATCAACAACCGCGACGTAGTGGCGCCCGAGACGCGGCGGCGCGTCCAGAAGGCCATCCGAGAGCTCAACTTCCGCCCGCGCGCGAGTGCGCGGCAGCGCCTGCCGGCCAGCCCGCGCCGCGCCATCGGCTTTGTCATCAAAGAGGCCAGCAACCCCTACTACACCGACGTGCTGCGCGGCCTCGAAGCCGTGGCGCACGCGCGCGGCTATCAGCCCTACGTGAGCAGCTCGGCGGGGCGCTTTGAAACCGAGGCGCACGTCATCGAGACGTTTTGCGACATGGGCGTCGCCGGCCTCGTCATCACGCCCATCCTCCACGACGACGTGGACCTGCTGCACCTTTTTGAACTCAAGCGCAACAACGTGCCCTTTGTGCTGCTCGAAAAGGTGCGCGGCTTTCCCGGCAACCTCATAGACGTGGACAACGTGGCGGGCTCGTGCCTGGCCACGCGGCACCTGCTCGAACTCGGCCACGCGCGCGTGGTGCACTTTGCCGGCCCGCACTACTCGGCCCACAGCGACGAGCGCGCCGAGGGCGTGCGGCGCGCCTTCAGCGAGTCGCACCTCCGGTTCGACCCGGCGTGCATCGTGCCGGCGGGCGACGCCCTCGAAGAAGGCTACCGCGCCGGCCACGCCTTTTTCAGCGGCCCCGGCCCGCACCCCACGGGCGTGACGTGCTACAACGACCTCGTCGCGCTGGGCGTGCTGCGCGCCCTCGGCGAGCTGGGGCTGGCCGTGCCCACCGACGTGTCGGTCGTCGGCTTCGACAACCTCGACCTGCTCCAGTACCTGGGCGTGCCCCTCACCACGGTCAACGTGCCGCGCTACCAGATGGGCGTGCGCGCCGCCGAGATGCTCATCCAGCAGATCGAGGCCCCCGACGGCCAGCCTTTCGAGAAGATGACGCTCGACGCCACGCTCGTCGTGCGCCAGACCACGGCGCCGCCGCGCCCTATGCCGGCGCGCGGCGACGGCGTGCCCGCCTGAGCTTTTGCCCGCGCCCCACCCCCAACGTCCACCTTTCTCCCCACCCCATGAAAGCGCTCTACCCTCTCAATCTACTGGTAGCAACCATGTTTATCCTGGCTTTAGCCGCGTGCTCTACCCCCACTCCGCAGGCGGAGGCCGTCACCGAAAGGCCTTTTGGCCAGTTGCCGGGCGGCGAGGCGGCCACGCTCTACACCGTCACGAACGCGAACGGCGTCCAGATGCAAGTCACCAACTACGGCGGCATCATCACCAGCCTGCGCGTGCCCGACCGCGATGGCAACCTGGCCGACGTGGTGCTGGGCTACGACTCGCTGGCCTCGTACCTCGACGAGACGCCCTACTTCGGCGCCCTTATCGGGCGCTACGGCAACCGCATCGCCGGCGGCCGCTTTACCCTCGACGACACGACGTACACCCTGGCCCTCAACAACGGCCCCAACACGCTGCACGGCGGCGAGAAAGGGTTCGACAAGAGGCTCTGGGACGCCCAGCCGTTTTCGACCGACAGCACCGCCGGGATCGTCTTTACGCGCCGCAGCCCGGCGGGCGAGGAAGGCTACCCCGGCAACCTCGACGCCCGCGTCACCTACACGCTCACCAACGACAACCGCCTCATTTTCGACTACGAGGCCACCACTGACCGCGCCACGCCCGTCAACCTGACGCAGCACTCGTACTTCAACCTCGCCGGCGGCGGCGACATCCTGGGCCACGAGCTCATGATCAACGCCGACGCGTTCACGCCCGTGGATTCGACCCTCATCCCGACAGGTGAAATCCGACCTGTCGAGAACACGCCGTTCGACTTCCGGCAGCCCACGGCCATCGGCGCCCGCATTGACGCCGACGACGAGCAGATCCGCTTCGGGCCGGGCTACGACCACAACTTCGTCCTCAACGGCCAGCCGGGCGAGATGAAAATCGCCGCGCGCGTGTACGAGCCCACCACGGGCCGCGTGCTCGAAATCCGCACGACGGAGCCGGGCTTGCAGTTCTACTCGGGCAACTTTCTCGACGGCACGCTCGTGGGCAAGGGCGGCACGGCGTACCAGTACCGGACGGGCATCGCGCTCGAGACGCAGCACTTTCCCGACTCGCCCAACCAGGCCGCCTTCCCGTCCACCATTCTGCGCCCCGGCGAGACGTACCAGTCGCGCACCGTGTATTCCTTCTCGACGCGCTGACGCCGCCACCCGGCGCCGCTGCCCGGCGGCGCCGTCTTTTCTGTGATCATGGAAACCGACTTGCTCCAGGCGCCGCCGCGCGAGGTACACCGCCGCTACAACGCGCTCACGGGCGCGTGGGTGCTTGTCTCGCCCCACCGCACCGACCGCCCGTGGCAGGGGCAGCGCGAGGCCACGCCGCCCGACACGCGCCCCGCCTACGACCCCACCTGCTACCTCTGCCCCGGCAACGCGCGCGCCGGCGGCGCCCGCAACCCCGACTACCCGGGCACCTTCGTTTTCGACAACGACTTTGCCGCCCTCCGCCCCGGCACCCCGCCGGCGCGCTACCAGGACGGGCTGCTGCGCGCCGAAAACGAGCAGGGGCTGTGCCGCGTGGTCTGCTTTTCGCCCCGCCACGACCTGACGCTGCCCGAGATGGACGCCGCCGCCCTCCGCCGCGTCGTGGACGTGTGGACGGAGCAGTACCGCGAACTCGGCGCCCGCGACGACGTGAACTACGTCCAGATTTTCGAGAACAAGGGCCAGGTGATGGGCTGCTCCAACCCGCACCCCCACGGCCAGGTCTGGGCGCAGCACACCATCCCCGACGAGCCCGCCCGCGAGACCGAGCAGATGCAGCGCCACTACGCCCGGCACGGGCGCACGCTGTTGACCGACTACCTCGCCCAGGAACTCGACGCCGAGGCGCGCATCGTGTGCGCCAACCGGCATTTCGTGGCGCTCGTGCCCTTCTGGGCCGTGTGGCCCTTCGAGACGCTCGTCGTCAGCCGCCGCGCCGTGCCCAGCCTGCTCGAGATGGACGGCGAGGAAAAGGACGCCCTCGCCAGCCTCCTCAAGCGCCTCACGACGCGCTACGACAACCTGTTCGAGGTGTCGTTTCCCTACTCGGCGGGCCTGCACCAGGCGCCCACGGACGGCGCGGCGCACCCCGAGTGGCACTTCCACATGCACTTCTACCCGCCCCTCC
>CBDUCD010000362.1:0-3168 GCA_965365535.1 uncultured Rhodothermales bacterium
TAAACAGGCTCTGAGTGGTTGGAGATCGAAGGTTGGGAAGTCGCTCTCCATCTCTAACCCCTACCCTCCAGCCTCCCTTCCCCATGACGCTCGCCGCCTCCATTCTGGCCTCCGACTTCGGGCGGCTGCGCGAACACGCCGCCCAGGCGCTCGACGCCGGCGCCGACTGGCTGCACGTGGACGTGATGGACGGCCATTTCGTGCCCAACATCACCATCGGGCCACTTATCGTCGAGGCGTTGCAGCCGCTGCGCGAGACGCACCCCGACGTGCCGTTCGACGTGCACCTGATGATCGAAAGCCCCGAGCGCTACGTCGAGGCGTTTGCCCGCGCGGGCGCCAGCCGCCTCACCGTCCACGTCGAGACGTGCCCGCACCTGCACCGGACGGTCGAACTCATCCACGAAAGCGGGCTGCAGGCGGGCGTGGCCCTCAACCCCGCCACGCCGCTGGTCCTCGTCGAGGAAATCCTGCCCTACGCCGACCTGCTGCTCGTGATGAGCGTCAACCCCGGCTTTGGCGGGCAGCAGTACGTGCCCACCTCGACGGCCAAGCTGCGCCGCGCCCGTCGCATGATCGATGCCGGCGGGCGCGGCGTGCTGCTTCAGGTGGATGGCGGCGTCAGTCCCCGCAACGTGCGCGCCGTCGTGGACGCGGGCACCGACGTCGTCGTGGCGGGCAGCGCCATTTTCCGGGGCGACGTGGCCGCAAACGTGCGGGCCTTCCGCGACGCCCTCCAGATCGTCGCCTGAAAGAAACTCAGCGCGTGCGCGCCAGCAGGTAGGCGCCTGCCAGCACGAGGGCGCCGCCGCCCACCTGCCACGGCGTCACGGGCTCGCCCAGCAGCCACGCCCCCAGCGCAATGGTGGCGACGGGTCCGACCATGCCCGTCTGCGCCGCCGCCGCCGCGCCGATGCGCTCGATGGCGACGACGAGCAGAAAGACGGGCGCGACGGTGCACAGCGCCGCGTTGAAAAACGACAGGGCGTACACGGGCGCGGGCTGCGCGAGCGCCGCGAGGGGGTGCGTGAGGACGAAATGCACGAGGCACGCGCCGATGGCGACGACAAGCGCGCCCGCCGACACGCGCAGCGGTGGCAGGCGCCGCACCAGCTCGCCCACGCCCACCAGGTAGATGGCGTACGTAAGGGCGGCGCCAAAGACGAGCAGGCTGCCCCACGCCGCCTGCGCGCCGCCCCACTGCGCGTCGTGCGCGAAGACGACGGCGATGCCGGCGTACGAAACGCCCATCGCCAGCCACGCCCGCCGCTCCACGCGGCGCCGGAAAAACACCGCCGACAGCAGCACCACGAGCGTCGGGTTGAGAAACAGGATGAGTCGCTCCAGCCCCGCCGTCACGTACTGCAGGCCCACGAAGTCGAGCATCGTGGCGGCGTAGTAGCCGAACAGCCCCAGCACGCCGATGCGCAGCCTGTCGCCCGGCGCGAGGGCACCGTCGCGGCGTCCGTACCAGAGGGAGACGGCCACGAACGCGGGAAGGGCCAGCCCCATGCGCAGCGCGACGGTCGTGACGGCGTCGGTGCCATACGCGTACGTGAGCTTGGCGGCGATGGCCTTGGCCGAGAACAGGATGGCGCTGCCCGCCGCCATCGCCATGCCGCCCCAGAAGCGGGTGCGGAGCGCCGAAACGTCGGCGGTGGCAAGGGGGTACGGCGCAGCAGCAGGCATCGCGGCAGGAGAAATCCGCCGCGTGCACGGGCGGCGCCCGTCGTAGTTTCGGCGCCCCCGCCAATCCCCCGACGCTTCACGCCCGGCGTCGCCAGCCCCGCCGCCCGTGTTTGTCCGCGTCGCCCTCGCCCTTCCCCTCGACCAGACGTTCACGTACGCGGTGCCGGCGGGCCTGGAGGACGGCATCGAACGGGGCAGCCGCGTGGTCGTGCCTTTCGGGCGGCGCGTCGAGACGGGCGTCGTGGTCGAGATCGTGGGGACGCCCGACGCCGACGGCATCCGCGACGTGATGGACGTGCTCGACGACGGCGCGGCGGCGCCGGACGAGCTGCTGCGGCTGACGCGCTGGGTGGCCGATTATTACGTGTGCGCGTGGGGCGAGGCGCTGCGCGCGGCCCTGCCCGCCGGGCTCGACGTGACGACGGAGCACACCGTCGCCCGGACGGACGCCGCGCCGGGCGCGTGGCGCGACCACCCGCGCGCCGGCCCCGTCCTCGCCGCCCTCGACGCGCACCCGGCGCTGACGCTGGCGGGCCTGCGCCAGCGCGTGCCGCACGCGACGCTCGCCCTCGTGCGCCGGCTGGAGGATGCTGGCCTCGTCACGCTCGAAACCGACGTGCGCGGCCCGCGCATCGCCATCCGGCGCGAAAAGGTGGTGGATGCCGCGCCGCCATTCCACTCGCCCGCCGCCCTGCGCGACGTGCGCGAGCAGGTGCGCGGCGCCCGGCAGCACGCCCTGCTCGACGCGCTTGCCGAAGCCCTCGCCAGCGGGCAGACGCCCATCGCCCAGAAAACGCTGCTGGAACGTGCCGGCGCGGGCGCGGCGTCGCTGCGCAGCCTCGTCGCGCTTGGCGTCGTGGAGGTGCGGGAGCGCGAAACGCTGCGGCAGCCCGGGGGCAGCCCGGTGGCACCGGCGGCGCCCCTCGCGCTGCACGCGGCGCAGCAGGAAGCCCTGGCGGCGCTGCGCGCGCCCATCCGCGCGGGGCAGTACGGGACGTTTCTGCTGCACGGCGTCACGGGCAGCGGCAAAACCGAGGTGTACCTCGCCGCCCTCCGCGAGACGCTCGCGCAGGGGCGGACGGCCATCGTGCTCGTCCCCGAAATCGCGCTCACGCCCCAAACCGTGCGCCGCTTCCGCGCCCACTTCGGCGACCGCATCGCCGTGCTGCACTCGCGGATGAGCATGGGCGAGCGCTACGACGCGTGGCGGGCGCTGCGCGACGGGCGCTTCCAGGTGGTCATCGGGCCGCGCTCGGCGGTTTTCGCGCCCCTCGCCGGCCTGGGGCTGATCGTCGTGGACGAGGAGCACGAGCCGTCCTACAAGCAGTTCGACCCGGCGCCGCGCTACCACGCCCGCGACGTGGCCGTGTACCGCGCCCGCCTCAACGGCGCCGTGTGCGTGCTGGGCTCGGCCACGCCCGCCCTCGAAACGTGGCACAACGCGCAGACGGGCAAATACACGTACCTGCCCATGCCCGA
>CBDUCD010000363.1:0-3160 GCA_965365535.1 uncultured Rhodothermales bacterium
CCGCCCTCCGGCCCCATGTCAATCACGTAGTCGCTGGCCCGGATCACGTCCAGGTTGTGCTCGATGAGGACGACCGAGTGGCCGTCTTCGACGAGGGCGTTAAAGGCGGCAAGCAGCTTGCGGATGTCGTCGAAGTGCAAGCCCGTCGTGGGCTCGTCGAACAGGTAGAGCGTGCGCTCTTTCGTGTTGCGGCCCAGAATGGCGCCCAGCTTGATGCGCTGCGCCTCGCCGCCCGAAAGCGTGTTCGAGGGCTGCCCCAGCGTGAGGTAGCCCAGCCCGATGGTTTCGAGCACCGCCAGCTTGTTCTGGACGGCAGGCACGCCCTCGAAAAACGCGACGGCTTCGGAGACCGTCATGTTCAGGATGTCGTCCACGTTTTTGCCCCGGTAGCGCACTTCGAGCACCTCCTGCTTGAAGCGCCGCCCCTTGCACGCCTCGCACTCGAGGTAGAGGTCGGCCAGAAACTGCATCTCGACTTTCACGACGCCCTCGCCCTCGCACGTCTCGCAGCGCCCGCCGGGCACGTTGAACGAGAACGTGCCGGGCTTGTAGCCGCGCAGCTGGGCGGCGTGCGTCTCGGCCAGCAGCGCGCGGATGGCGTCGTAGGCTTTGACGTACGTGACGGGGTTCGACCGACTCGTCTTGCCAATGGGGCTCTGGTCCACCATCTCGACGGCATCAACGAGGTTCGCGCCCCGGATGGCGTCGTGGGCGCCCACGCCCGTGCCTTCCTCGTACTGCCCTTTCAGGCGGCGCAGGCCGTTGTAGAGCACGCCGTGCACGAGGGTACTCTTGCCCGAGCCGCTCACGCCCGTCACGCACACGATCATGCCAAGCGGAAAGGCCACGTCCAGGCGCTTCAGGTTGTGCTGCCGCGCGTTCTCGACGAGAATCACCTTTTCCGCATCAAAGGGGCGCCGCGTGGCGGGCGTGGGGATGGTGCGGCGGCCGGACAGGTACGCGCCCGTAATCGAGTCGTCGTCTCTGAGGATGCCCGCGTAGTCGCCGAAATAGACGAGCTGGCCGCCCTCGCGCCCCGCGCCCGGCCCCACGTCCACCAGCAGGTCGGCGCGCTTCATCATCTCGGGCTCGTGCTCGACCACGAGCACGGTGTTGCCGATGTCGCGCATCTTTTCGAGAATGGTGATGAGTCGGTCGGTGTCGCGCGGGTGCAGGCCAATCGAGGGTTCGTCGAGCACGTAGAGGCTGCCGACGAGGCTCGAGCCCAGGCTCGTGGCCAGGTTGATGCGCTGGTTTTCGCCGCCCGAGAGCGTCTGCGAAAGGCGGTCGAGGCCGAGGTAATCGAGGCCCACTTCGACGAGGTAGCGCAGGCGCTTGCGCAAATCGTCGAGCACGTGGGCGGCAATGGCGATCTGGTGCTCGCTCAGGGGCAGGGCGTCGAAAAAGTCGCGGGCGTCGCGCGTCGTCATCTCGCACACCTGCCCGATGTGCAGGCCGGCAATCTGCACGTAGCGCGCCTCGGCCCGCACGCGGTAGCCGTCGCAGTCGGGGCAGGGCGTGTAGCCCCGGAAGCGGGCGGCGTAGATGCGGTAGTGCATCTTGTACGCCTTCGATTCGAGAAAGCGGAAAAACCCCCGCACGCCCACGTATTCGCCCTCGCCGTTCCACAGCAACGCCTGCTCGTCGGGCGAGAGCAGCCGGTAGGGCGTATCTATGGGAAAGCTTTTGCGCGCCGCCACGCGAATCAGGGCGCGGAAGTGCTCGCTCCACTGCTCCGTCCGGAACGGCGCGAGGGCGCCCTGCCGCACGGTCAGGTCGGGGTTGGGGACGACGAGGTCGGGGTCGAGGCCGGGCACGCGCCCGAAGCCCTGGCACGTGGGGCACGCGCCGACGGGGCTGTTGAAGGAAAACAGGAGCGGCGTCGGCTCCTCGAAGGTCAGCCCGTCGCGCTCGAAAAACTCGGAAAACGCGATCTGCGCGCCCGCCTTTTCGCCGTCCGCCACGAGGGCAACGCACCGCCCGCCGCCCTCGCGGAACGCCTGCTCGACCGAGTCCGCGGTACGCGACAGTGTGGCCTCGTCGCCGCGCCGCACGGCCAGCCGGTCCACGAGCACGAGAATGCGGTCGCGCCCGGCCTTGACGCTTTCGGGCGGCGTCTCGTTGAGGTCCACGAGGGTTTCCCGGGCGCCTTTCTCGGCCTGCTTGTCCGTGGGCAGCACGAGAATGCGGAAAAAGCCCGCCGCCCGCAGCGCCTCCAGCTCGTCGGCCACGCGGGTCTTTTTGCGGTCGGGCAGGCGGTACGTCAGGTAAAAGCGCGTGCCGTCGTCGAGCGTAGCCGCGAGGGCGTCGGCGGCGGAGCGCGGCGAGTCGCGGGTGACGGGCAGGCCCGAAACGGGCGAGACGGTCGTGCCGATGCGGGCAAACAGCAGGCGCAGGTAGTCGTAAATCTCGGTCTGCGTGGCAACCGTCGAGCGCGGGTTTTTGATGGCCGTCGTCTGCTGGATGGCAAGCGCCGGGGCGAGGCCCGAGATGTAATCCACGTCGGGCTTGTCCATGCGTTCGAGAAACTGGCGGGCGTAGGCGCTCAGGCTTTCGACGTAGCGGCGCTGCCCCTCGGCGTAAATGGTGTCGAAGGCGAGGCTACTCTTGCCCGACCCGCTGGGGCCGGTCACCACGATCAGGCGCCCGTGCGGCAGGTCGAGGTCGAGGTTTTTGAGGTTGTGCTGGCGGGCACCGCGGATGACGAGTACGCGGTCGCGCAGGCGGCGGGCGGAAGAAAGGGGAGCGGGCGCGGTGGGCATGGGCGCGGGTATGTGCAAAAAGGGTTCTGCCAACGCGCCAGCGCCCGCGAGGTTGTGGGGGCCCGCCCGCCGAAAGCCGCCGCGCAGGGAAAAAGGTGCCGCCGCACGCAGGCTTTTCCCCTGCACCTTCTGGTCGGACCATCAAGCGGTCGAATCGCGCGCCCTGCCCCGATGGGCATCTGTTTTGGATACGAGGGAGGCTCCTCCTTTCAAACACGCCCGATGCACATTTTCCAGCAGCGGTGGACGCCCGGCGCCTCGCTCCAGAGGCAGCCCGCCGCCGACCTCGTCCTCGCCTTTGGCGACAGCCCTCTCATGGCCGACCCGGCGGTGTTCGCCGAGGTCGCATCGGCGTACCCGGCGGCCCGCGTCGTGGGCTGCTCGTCGTGCGGCGAAAT
>CBDUCD010000364.1:0-3133 GCA_965365535.1 uncultured Rhodothermales bacterium
GCGTCATCGCCGCGCACATGGCGGACGCGCTGCGGCACGAGGCGTTAGCCGCCTGACGCGGTTTCGGCGAGGGCGGGGTGCGGGTCGCGCAGCAAGAGGCGCGCGGCGTGGCTGTTTTCGCCCAGGCAGGCGTCGCGCACGAGCTGCTCCTCGGCGTACTGCGCCGTCCGGCCCAGGGCGCGGTGCGCAAACTGGCGCTGGAGGTAGCGCCCGAACAGGCGGAAGCCCAGCCGGAAAAACGGGTTGGCGATGTGGCCGGGCTGCGAGTGCGCGTGGATGCGAAACACGACGCGCCCCGTCTCGACGTATTTGCACACCTCGAAGGTGATCTCGCCGCGCTCGAAGTGGCCTTCGAGCGTGCGGTAGCTGTAGCCCCACACGCGGACAGGCCCCTCGGGCGCGTCGCGCGTTTCGTCGAGGGTGCGGCTGATGCGGACGCCAAAGGGAAACGTGAAGCCGGCAAAGCGGGCGCGCAGCAGCATCGTCCGGCCTTCGAGGGGCGCCTGCGGGTCGTAGTAGCCGACGATGCGGCGCGGGTCGGGAAAGCGGTAGGCGTGCACAAAGGCGCGGGCGTACGCCCACGGCCCCCTTTCGAGCGGCGGGCCGGGCGGCTCGGCGATAAGTTCGGTTTCGTAGGCGTCGTGGTGCCAGCTTTCGGGAAAGGCGCCGCCCTCGTCCACCTCGAAGTTGAGGGCGCGGGCGGCGAGGCTGGTGAGGGCGGACTGGAAAGGCGTCTCGGCCTGGGCGTCGGCGGGGGTGAGGGGGTCGTCGTAGCCCGCCCGGAAGGTGCGCACCTCGACGCCGCGCAGCAGGTCGCCGCCGCTGGCCTCGGCCACGCGGCGGCAGAACGCCGTCCACATGCGCGCCTGGGCACCGCGCCCGATGCGCAGCAAATCGTAGGTGACGTGGAAGGCGCGCGTGGCGCTGCGGGCGCACGAGACGATTTCGAAGCGCAGCCCGCCCTGCGGGCGCGGGCGGGCGCTGAAGCGAATGCTGCCCGCTTCCAGGTGGCCCTCGAGCGTCACAAACGTAAACGACGTCGCGTCCACGTCTGCCACGCGGACAGGCCCGTCCCACGGGCTGCGGATGTGGATAAAGTACTCGTCGCCCTTTTTCATGCCGCCCGGGCTGCCGCCGGTTTTCTCGAAGCGGGCGATTTCGTGGGGCGAGAACCGGTCGGGGTCGGCCTTGACTTCTTCCATGAGGGCCGCGGCGCTGCACGCCGTCCGCACGATGTCGGCGCGGTACACGCGGAAAAACAGCGGCCCGACGCCCGCGCCGACGCGCTGCTGCGGGCGCATGCCGGTGTGCGCGCGGAGTTCGCGCACGCGCCGACGCTCCTCGACGCGCGCCCACAGGTACAATCCGGCGGCAGCGGCGGCACCGGTGGCGGCGAGGAAAAAGGCGGCAGGGCGGCGCATGGCAGGCAGGCGTTGGCAGCCCCCTACACGCCCCGACGCGCCCGGCAGGTTCGGGCGGGCTGTGACGGTGCGGGTACGGGTACGGCCCAAAGGGCGCCGCGCCCGCTGCACGGGGCAGCAGGCGCGGCGGCACGCGCGGATGCGCTCAGGGGGCACGGTGGCCGCGCACGGCGCGCGTGCGGGCAGCTTCCCCCGTTCTGGTGGGCCGGAGCTTGCTCAGAGCACCGGCCCGGACGGCCGGCTGTGGCGGCAGGGAAGCTGCACGGGGTGGGGACGCGGCAGGGCCCGGGCGCCGCCCCTCGCCGGAACGTCCGGCGGCAGGGCAGCGCCCGCGGTCCCGTTCAGTCCATCTGGCGGCGCAGAAACGCGGGCGTTTCCGTGTTGTCCTTGCGGATGCGCTCGGGCCGGTCGCGCGGCTCGTCGAGCCGGCGCACCACGCGCGTGACGGGCGCGGGGGACGGCGGCACGGGCACGGGCTTGATTTCGGCAGCGGGCTCGACGGGGGTGCGGCGCGCGTACGCCGGCTCGTCGAAGCGCGTCAGGTTTTCCTCGCCCTTTGGAAAAGGCATCTCCTGCGGGTTGCGCGGCGCCGTGCGGCGCGGCGGCTGCTGGATGGCCGTCTGGACGGGGTGCTTGGCCTGCTCGAAGCCCGTCGCCACCACGGTCACGCGCAGGTCGTCCTCCATCGCGTCGTCAATGACGGTTCCGAAGATGATCTCGACGTCGTCGCCGGCCTCGCGGCGGATGGCGTCAATGGCGCTGTTGACCTCGCGCAGCGTGAGCGCCTTGCCCGCCGTCAGGTTGACGAGCGCGTTGCGGGCGCCGTTGATGCTGAGTCCGTCGAACAGCGGGCTCGAAATGGCCTCGATGGCCGCCCGCTCGGCGCGGTTGTCGCCCGCCGCCATGGCCGAGCCCATGAGGGCCGTGCCGCCCTCGGTCATCGTCGTGCGCACGTCGGCAAAGTCGAGGTTGATGAGGCCGTGCATCGTGACGAGGTCGGAGATGCCGCGCGTGGCGTTGTAGAGCACGTCGTCGGCGCAGGCAAAGGCGTCGAGCAGGGTGATGTCCTCGTCGCTCATGCTGAACAGGCGCTCGTTGGGAATCGTCACCAGCGTATCGACGCTCTGGCGCAGCATGTCCACGCCCTGCTCGGCGAACTTCATGCGCTTGCGCCCCTCGCAGTCGAAGGGCCGCGTGACGACGCCGACGGTCAGGATGCCGAGTTTGCGGGCGATCTGCGCCACCACGGGCGCGCCGCCCGTGCCCGTGCCGCCGCCCATGCCCGCCGTCACGAACACCATGTCGTAGCCGTCGAGCAGTTTTTCGATTTCCATGCGGCTTTCCTCGACGGCCTCGGCGCCCACGCTGGGCCGCGCGCCGGCGCCCAGCCCTTTCGTGAGCACCTGCCCGGCCTGCACCTTGATGGGCGCGCGGTTGGCCTGGAGCGCCTGCGAGTCGGTGTTGATGACGATGAAATCGACGCCGCCGATGCCCTTCGAGATCATGTTGTTGACGGCATTTCCGCCGCCGCCGCCCACGCCGATGACGGCAATCTTGGCGGCCACCTCGGCCTCCGGGTCAAAGGTAAAGCAGCTTTTGATGGTGTGGTCGTTCATTTGTTTGCCCCCTGGGGTTATGCGCGGAGACTGAGCATTCTCCAACGCGGTGTGAAAGGTGTCGAGCTGATGGGTTTGGGTATTGCGTGTTGCGTA
>CBDUCD010000365.1:0-3130 GCA_965365535.1 uncultured Rhodothermales bacterium
GGCTTCGTGGAGCGTAGGAGAGTCGAACTCCTGACCTCTTGCATGCCATGCAAGCGCTCTACCAGCTGAGCTAACGCCCCTTTTGATGGGAGGCCCATGATACGGGACGGCGCCCGGAGGGCGCAACCGGTGGGCGGCAGGCAAACGGGGATTTCACGGCGCCGCCATTTTTGCCGAATCTGCGTGGCGACGCCGGGCGGCGCGGAATAGCTTGGGCAGCCCTCACGAGCCCCCCGCCCATGTCCAGCCGTCGGTATCAGGTTTTCAAGTTTGGTGGCAGCTCCGTCCGCGATGCCGAGCGCATCCGGCGCGTCGTGGAGCTGGTGCAGCAGGAAGACGCCCGCGCCCAGCGCGTCGTCGTCGTCTCGGCCCTTGGCGGCGTGACGGACCAACTCCTCGAAGCCGCCGAGGCGGCTGTGGCCCGCACGGGCGCCCACCGCACCCTGCTGGCCGACCTGCGCGCCCGCCACGGCGCCGTGCTCGCCCAGCTCGTGCGCCTCGACGAGCAGGACGCCGTCCGCGCCGCGCTCGACGTGCAGTTCCACCTGCTCGGCGAACTCCTCGACGGCGTGTTCCTCTTGCGCGAGTGCACGCTCCGCGCCCGCGACAGCATTGCCGGCATGGGCGAACGGCTCAGCGTGCCCCTCGTGGCCGCCGCCTTCCGCGCCGCCGGCGAAGACGCCATCCCCGTCGCCGCCGACGCCTTCGTCCTTACCGACGACCACTTCGGCGAGGCCAACGTCCTTTTCGACGAGACGAACGACCGCACGCGCGCCTACTTCGACGCCCTGCCCGACGGCCAGATCGGCGTCGTGACGGGCTTTATCGGCTCGACCGACAGGGGCGTCACGACCACGCTGGGGCGCTCGGGCAGCGACTACACGGCCACGATTATCGCCGGGGCGCTGCGCGCCGACCGCATCGTCATCTGGACGGACGTGGACGGCGTGCTCTCGGCCGACCCCCGCCTCGTGCCCGAGGCTTACACGCTCGACACGCTGCACTACCGCGAGGCCGCCGAGCTGGCCTACTTCGGCGCCAAGGTGCTGCACCCGCGCACCATGCGCCCCCTCATCGAAAAAGGGCTGCCGCTTCTCATCAAAAACACCCTCAACCCCGGCGCGGCAGGCACCCTTATCACGAACGAGGAAACGGGGGCCCACCGGACGGTCGAAGCCGTCACGACGATTCGCGGCGTCAGCCTCGTCACGCTCGAGGGGCCGGGCATGGTGGGCGTGCCGGGCATCTCGGCGCGGGCGTTTTCGGCCCTCGCGCAGCACGGCATCAACATCTACTTTATCACCCAGGCGTCGAGCGAGCAGAGCCTGTCCCTCGTCGTGACGGAGGCCGAGGCCGAGGCGTCGGTGCGGGCGTTGCAGCAGGCTTTTGCCCTCGAAAAGGCGCGCGGCGACGTGTCGAGCATCTCGGCGCGCCACCACTGCGCCGTGCTCACGGCGGTGGGCGATGGGATGCGGCACGCGCCGGGCGTGGCGGGCCGCCTGTTCACCGCCCTGGGGCGCGAGGGCATCAACGTGATGGGCATGGGCATGAGCGCCGCCCAGAACAGCGCCACGGCCATCGTGGACGGCGGGCGCATCCGCGAGGCCGTGCGGGCCGTCCACCAGGCGTTTGCGCCCCAGGGCGACGACGTGCGCATCGCCCTCGTGGGCGCCACGGGCGGCGTGGGCCGCGCCCTCGTCCAGATGCTGCGCGGCCAGGCCGACGCCATCCGCCACGCGACGGGCATGGGCGCGCGCGTCGTGGCGATGATGAACTCGGCGCGCCTCGCGATGGACGTGAACGGCCTGCCCCTCGACGCCGACCCCGCCCGCACCCTCGCCGCCGGCGCGCCCGCCTCGACCGACGCCCTCGTCCAGTTTCTGCACGACCTGCCGCAGGGCCGCGTCGTGCTCGTGGACTGCACGGCGTCGGAGGCGCTGCCCGACATCTACCCCCTTTTGCTCGAACACGGCGTGGGCGTCGTGACGCCCAACAAGCGCGCCAACACGCGCGATTTTGCCTTTTACGAGCGCCTGCACCACCTGGCGCGCCAGACGCCTTTCTACTACGAGACGACCGTCGGCGCCGCCCTGCCCATGATCGGGCCGCTCGTGGACCTGGTGCGCAGCGGCGACACGGTGACGCGCATCGAAGGCGCGCTCTCGGGCACGCTGGCGTTCATCTTCAGCGAGGTCGAGGCCGGGCGCTCGTTTTCCGATGCCGTGCGCGAGGCGCGGCGCCTGGGGTATTCCGAACCCGACCCGCGCGACGACCTGGCCGGCCTCGACGCGGCGCGCAAGCTGCTCACCCTCGCCCGCGAAGCCGGCGTCCGGGCCGACCTGGCGGACGTAGCGGTCGAGTCGCTCGTGCCGCCCGACCTGCGCGATCTGCCGCGCGAGGCGTTTCTCGAACGGCTCGGCGAACTCGACACGGCGTGGGCCGCCCGCACGGCGGCTTTCGCGCCGGGCGCCAAGCTGGCCTACCTCGCCACCTTCGACGGCAGCGCGCTGCGCGTGGGCATCGAGGCCGTCGCGCCCTCGTCGCCCTTTTACCGCCTCAGCGGGACCGACAGCATGGTGGCTTTCACCACGCGCCGCTACACGCGCCCGCTCGTGGTGTCGGGGCCGGGCGCGGGCCCCGAGCTGACGGCCTCGGGCGTCCTGGCCGACGTGCTGCACGCCGCCCTCTGGATGTAGCGCGCGGGCTCAGCCCTCGTCCACGAACGCGCGGAACGGCGCCAGCAGGGTTTCCGCGAGCCGGATGGGGCGCAGCGTGTCGCGGCCCACGAACACGACCGTCTGCTCGCCCCGCGTGCACAGCCGCCCCTCGGCGTCGCGGAAGCGGTGTTCGATGCGCGCCTTGAGGGGCGTCAGCTCGCTCAGCCACAGCTCGGCGTGGACGGTTTCGTCGAGGGTGAAAGGGCGCTTGTAATCCACGCCTGTATGCACCACGACGGGCGTCCACCCGCTGGCCCACACGTCGCGCATGGGCAGCCCGGCGGCGTTCATGAGTTCGGCGCGCCCGATTTCCATCCACTGCACGTAAACCGTGTTGGACACGACGCCGCCGAAATCTACCTGAAACGTGTGGACAGGAATGGTGTAGCTGAGACGCATTGTAAATGTTCAAT
>CBDUCD010000366.1:0-3094 GCA_965365535.1 uncultured Rhodothermales bacterium
TGGGGTCTATGTACACGCCGGACTCGTTGGTCTGGGCGGCGAGGCTGGGGGTGAGGAGCAGGAAAAAGGTGAGCAGGGCCGCGTGGTGCGTGGCGCGTGGTGCGGGACGGCTGGAAGTCGAGAGGGGCACAGCCCTGGCCCACAAAAAGAGACGCTTCATGCTTTGTATGTCGTTTCAGGCGCGCGCATCTGCGTGCCACGCTCGCGGGGGGTCAGGGTGAGCAGCAGGCGGATGACGCGGGTTTCAGCCATCGGGCAAATAGGTAAATCCGGATTCACGCAATACGAAACACGCAATACGCACCACGCCCCGCTCAAAACCGCACTTCCAGCCCCAGCCGCACCTGGCGCGGGCGCGGCTGGATGGCCGGGTTGGTGAGGTATTCTTCAAGCGTGTTGATGCGGCTGCGGCCCGAGGCCTCCCACACGTCAATCTCGCGCTGCGGAAGCTGCGGCAGGCGGTCGGGGCGCCAGGCGTCGAGCAGGTTTTCGGCCTGCACGAACACGCGACTGGTGACGCCGCCCAGCCGGAGCTGGCGGCTGGCCCGGGCGTCGAGGCGCAGTTCCGACCCGTAGCGCGCCAGGTTGCGCAGCTCCACGATGGGCTGCCGGTTGTCGTCGCGCGGCGTGTAGGGGTAGCCCGAGAGGAACGTGCCGATAAAGCCGAGGGCGAAGCCCCGCACGTCGAGCGACAGGTCGGCGCTCAGGTTGTGCTGCTGGTCCCAGTCGAGGGGGATGAGGATGCGCTGGGCGGCCGTGCCGTTCTGGCGGTCGAAAAACGCCTGCTTGGGGTCGCTGCCATTTCCCCGCGCGCTCTGGTAGGTGTAGTTGACGCTGCCCTGCAAGCCCGAAAAGCGGTAGCTCAGCGCGACGGTCAGGCCGCGCACGTTGCCAAAATCCACGTTTTCGTAGCGCCCGTACACGTCGCCGCCCACGGCGGACTGGTAGAAGGCCGTGCCGATGAGGTTGCGCAGGTCGCGGTAGTAGGCCGTCACGTCCACCACAAAAGCGCCGCCGAGCTGCTGCTGGAGTCCGATCTCGTACTGCGTCGAGCGCTGCGGCTCCAGGTCGGCATTGCCGATGAAAGCCGTCAGGTTGGAGCCCTGCACCTCGAAGTCGGGGTTCTCGAACAGGCGGCTGTATTCGGGGATCTGGAAAAAGTGGCCGTACGAGGCGTGCACCACGCCCGTCTCCGTCACGGGAAAGGCAAAGCCGACGCGCGGGCTGAACTGCGTCTTGACCGACGCCTCGCGGTAGCCCTCGCCGCGCAGCACGTTCTGCGGGTCGGAGAGGTCGTTGGGCACGACGCCGTTCGCGTCGAAATAGTCGAAGCGCAGGCCGACGTTGACGATGAGGTCGTTGATCTCGACCTTGTCCTGCACGAAAGCCGCCACCTCGGTGGGCGTGCGCCGGTACTGGTTGTTGCGCGTCGAAGTGGGCGCCGGGATGTGCGGCAGGCGGTCGCCGTACTGCACGGGGTTGACGTCGAGCGAGAATTCGCGGTAGCGCAGCAGGTTGTACCGGTACTCGCCGCCCACTTTGACGAGGTGGGCGCTGCCAAACTGCCGCGTCACGTCCAGCCGGGCGGCGTACGTGTACGAGCGGCGGCGCGTCCAGTAGCCGTCCACGCCGCCCGTGCTGAAGACGTTGGCGGGCTCCTGCGAGCCGGGCCGGTAGAGGGCGGCGTAGCGCGCGTCGAGCGGATCGCTGTACACGGACTGCCCGAAGCTGGTCAGAAAGGCCGTCAGCCGGAGGTCGTAAAACGTGCGCGCGTCGAGAATGTGGTTGAGCGCGAAAAGGTGGTTGTAGTTGGTGGTGCTGAGCGTCGGGCGGGCGTCGGGGTTGAGGCGGAAGGCGTGGCTGTACGTCTTGCTCTCGGCGCCATACCGCGTGATGGAGTACTGCACGCGCACGTTGGGCGTGGCCTGAAACGTGAGCTTGCCCAGGTTGGTCATGGCCCGCGAGCGGTTCATGGGCACGAGGGCCGAGTCGCCGCTGGCGGCGATAAACCAGTCGCGCCCGTCGTTGGCGCGGAACGACGACGAGTCGGTGGGCAGAAACGCCCGGCGCCCGAACAGCCAGCCGTCGAGGCTGCTCACCTTCGTGTTGGCGAAAAAGGTGAGCCCGCGCAGCCCCAGCGGCCCCGAGAGCGACCCTTCGAGGTAGCGCTCGCCCGTGAGGGACGCCTCGCCGATGTCGCGGAACACGTCGTCGCGGTTCGAGACGTAGCCGCCCACACTGGTCACGAGCGAGCCCTCGAACTTTTCCGACCCGCTTTTGGTCACGATGTTGACGATGCCGCTGTTGGCCTGCCCGTACTCGGCGTTGTAGGTGCCGGAGATGACCTCGACCTCCTCGACGGCCGAGTTCTCGACGGGCGCGCCCAGCCCGTTCGTGTACGGGTTCGAGACGGCCACGCCGTCCACGTAGTACTTGATCTCGCTCGAGCGCCCGCCCCTGATGTGGAGGCTGCCGTCGGCCCCCTGCGTGACGCCCGCCTGGAGGGCGACGACCTCCTGGAACGAGTTGGCCGGCAGGTCGAGAATCTGGTCGCCCGACACTTTCGCCGACGCCGACGTCTGGTCGGGGGTGACGAGGGCGCGGGCGGCCGTCACGGTCACCTCGTCGAGGCCCAGGCTTTCCTCGGGCAGCTGGAAGTTGACCTCGCTCGTCCGGTCCACGCTCACGCGCACGTTTTCGACGCGCTGCGTGGTAAAGCCGATGTACGAGGCCACGACGGTGTACGTGCCCACGGGCACGCCGATGATGAAGTAGTCGCCGTCGGTGTTGGTGATGGCGCCGCGCTGCGTTCCATCAATGCGCACGTTGACGCCGATGAGGGGCTGGCCGGCGGTGTCGGTGACGCGCCCGGCCAGCTTGCCCGTGGTCTGCGCGGTGGCGAGGGGCGCCGCAAAGGCGCACAGCAAAAGGGCGACGAATCGGGACATGGAAGCAGGGACAAGGGCGCCGTGGAGGGCGCGCCAGCAATTCCTTGCGCGGCGTGCTGCCGCCGGGGCAACGGGCGCCCGGCGGCAGCACCCGGCGGCTATCGCACCAGCGTAGGTGATGTGTGCGGGCTTCATCGCCGTAGCCC
>CBDUCD010000367.1:0-3082 GCA_965365535.1 uncultured Rhodothermales bacterium
GGGGCGCGGGCGCAATGAATTGCGCCCCTACGGCGGCGCGCTGCCGTACTGCACCAACCCCCTCGCCACCGCGCCACCTCATCCCCGGGCGCGTTTTGGCGGCTGCCGTCCGTATCTTCGCCGAATCACCACAAAGGGCCGGCGTTTGCGCCTGAAAGCGCTTTGGTGCCCGGCTTTCCCCTCTGCTGCAACCCCCTCCACCCATGTCTTTTCTCCTTCCATACCTGCTGCGCACCGCCCTCGTGTGCGGCGCCCTGCTGCTGGCCGCCCTGCCTGCTGCCGCCCAGACGGCCACGCTCGTGGGCCGCGTCACCGACGCGAGCGACGGGCTGGGGCTGCCCTCGGCCAACGTCATCGTGTCGGCGCGCGGCACGCTCGACAGCGGCACGGGCGCCGCGACCGACGTGGACGGCGGCTACCGCGTGGCACGCCTCGAACCGGGCACGTATATCGTGCAGGTGCGCTACGTGGGCTACCAGGACTTTACGACGACGATTACGCTCGGGCCCGGCGAGACGCGCACGCTCGACGTGGCGCTGCGCTCGGGCGCCTTTGGCCTCAACGACGTCGTCGTGTCGGCGTCGCGGCAGCAGGAGCAGGTACTTGAAGCGCCCGCCTCCGTCTCCGTGCTGGGCGTCCAGGAAATCCAGCGCGCCGTGACGCCTTCCAGCGTCGGCGCCATCCGCAACACGACGGGCGTGGACATGGCGCAGACGGGCGTGGACCGGCAGGAGGTGGTGCTGCGCGGCTTCAACAACGCCTTCTCGGGCGCCGCCTACGCCCTCGTGGACTACCGGCAGGCCGCCGTCGCCTCTCTCGGCGTCAACGTGTTCTCCATCATGCCCAACCTGCCCGTTGACCTCGACCGCATCGAACTCGTGCGCGGGCCGGGCTCGGCACTCTACGGGCCGGGCGTGGATGCGGGCGTCATCCACTTTTTTACCAAAGACCCGTTTGCCTACCCCGGCACGTCGGTTCAGGTGACGGGCGGGCAGCAGTCCCTCCTGGCCTTCGAGGGGCGCCACGCGGGCGTCGTGGGCGACAGGCTGGGCTACAAAATCACCGCCGCCTACACGCGCGCCGACGACTGGGCGCTCGACCGCAGCGATGCCGCGGACTCGCTCCAGCTGGCCAACGACTTCGTCTATGCCAACCCCAACGACGCGCCGGGCGCGCAGGAGGTGGACGCGAGTGGCAAGCTCGTCCGCAACTACGACTACTACAAAGTCAACGTCAACGGACTCGTCCAGTACAAATTCAGCCCCACGACGCAGCTTTCGCTCAATGGCGGCTACTCGGCCTTTACGGGCATCGTGCTTTCGGGCATCGGCACGCTCCAGGGCAAGGATTTCGGCTACACGTACGGGCAGGCGCGCCTGCAGATGGGCCGCCTGTTTTCGCAGTTCTACCTCAACCGGAATAACGCCGGCAGTTCGTACGTGTACGGCTCGGGCCAGGCCGTCGTGGACAACGGCGTGCAGATGGTGTTTCAGACCCAGTACGACTTCAGCTTTCAGGAGCGCGTGCGCCTCATCACCGGCCTCGACCTGCGCCGGACGACGCCCGACACCGAGGGCACCATCCTGGGCCGCAACGAAAACGACGATGCCGTGGACCAGTACGGCGTGTACGCCCAGGCGCAAACCGACCTCACGGACGCCCTCAGCCTGACGGCGGCGCTGCGCGGCGACTACAACAACGTGGTCGAGGACTTCCAGCTTTCGCCGCGCGCGGCCCTCGTGTACCGCGTCAACGCGGGCAACTCGGTGCGCGCCACCTACAACCGCGCCTTTTCGTCGCCCGGCACCAACTCGCTTTTCCTCGACATCGCGGGCCGGACGATCAACCTGCCCTCGCCCGACGGCGTGGCGCGGCAGCTCGTCTTCCAGGCGCGGGGCGCGGCGCAGGGCTTCTCGTTCAACAACTTCCGCGAGCAGGGGTATGCCACGCTCGTGCTGCCCATCCCTGGCCTGTATGGCGGCGAGTACCCCTACCAGGCGTACCCCCTGATCGCGCCCTTTGCCGCGGCGGCGTCGGGCGTGGCGCCGGCCCTTATCGGCGGGACGCTCAGCGTGCCCGGCCTGAGCGCGCAGCAGCGGGCATTTCTGGGGCAACTCGTGGGATATACCGCGCAGAACGCCTCCGCCGTCGTCGGCCTCACCGCTGCCACGACGGCCGGGCGGCTGGGCATCCCCGACGGCTCGACGGATGCCGAGTCGAAAGGCTACCGCCTCGTGGATGGCCCCGTAGATATCCCCAAGCTCAAGCAGACCACGACGCAGACGTTCGAGCTGGGCTACAAGGGCCTCTTTGGCGAGCGCTTTCTGTTCGAGGTGGATGGCTACTACACGCAGAAAAACGACTTCGTGGGGCCGCTCCAGCAGGAGTCGCCCCTCGTGTACCTCGACGGCACGCAGTTCACCGCCGACGTGGCGCAGCGCGTGGGCCAGATTCTCGCCCAGTCCACCGACGCGACCATCCAGCAATTGCGCGGCGCCCTGCTCCAGTCGGGCCTGACGGACGCGCAGATCGCGGGCACCATCGGGGCGCTGCTGGCGGGCGCCCTCACGCAGGGCGCCACGGGCGCGCAGGCCATCGCCGTCGTCCAGCCCGACCAGGCGGTGCTGGCCAACCCCGGCGCCGGGCAGGTGGGCGGATTCCTGTCGTACCGCAACTTCGGGCGCGTGCAGTTCTACGGCGTCGATGCCACGATGCAGTTCGTGTACTCGGACCGGCTCAACCTTTTCGGCAACCTGTCCTACGTCTCCGACGACTTTTTCGACAACGAGGAGCTGGACGAGGCAGGGACGAGCCTGGAAGTGGCCCTGAACGCGCCCAAGTTCAAGGCGCGCGGCGGCTTTGCGTATAGCATCCCGCGTTCGTTCTCGTTCAACGCGTCGGCGCGCTACCAGGACGGCTTTCCCGTGCGGTCGGGGCCGACGTATTACAGCGGCATCGTGCCCTCCTACTTTGTTCTCGACGCGGGCGCGGGCTACGACTTCGGGCGCACCGTCCCCGGCCTGCGCGCCGACGTGCTGGTGCAGAACGTGCTGGACAACCGGCACCGCGAGTTCACGGGCGC
>CBDUCD010000368.1:0-3075 GCA_965365535.1 uncultured Rhodothermales bacterium
AACCAGCCGCGCGTCTGGTCAACGCCTTCGGCGATAAAATCGGCGGGAAAGTTCTCGCTGAATTTGTCCCTGTTTTCGAACGGGTAGTGCCACTGCGCAAACGGCATGGCGCCGCTGTCGAACCACACGTCAATGAGGTCGGGCACGCGGCGCATGGTGCCGCCGTCGGGCGCGGGCCACGTCAAAAAATCCACGTACGGGCGGTGCAAATCAAGCGCGCCCGTGTCGGGGTTAGTCGCCTCGGCGGGAATCGCGCCCACCTTTGCCCGCAACTCCTCGACCGAGCCGATGCACTCGTAATACTCGCCTGCATCCGACTTCCAGATGGGGAGGGGCGTGCCCCAGAAGCGCCGCCGCGACAGCGCCCAGTCCACGTTGCCGCGCAGCCACTCGCCAAAACGCCCCTGCCCGATGCCCTCGGGCTGCCAGTGGATGGTTTCGTTGAGGGCCACGAGGCGGTCGCGGTAGGCCGTCGTGCGGATAAACCACGACTCGACGGGGTACATCATGAGGGGCGTGCCCTTGCGCCAGTCGTGGGGGTAGTTGTGGACGTAGCTTTCCTCGCGGTAGAGGAGGCCGCGCGCCTTCAGGTCGCGGATGATGGGCCGGTCGGCGGCTTTGAAGTCGAGGCCGGCCACGAGGGGAATGGCGTCCGAAAACACGCCGTCGGGGCCGATGGGGTTGAAAAGCGGCATCCCCGCGCCCTGCACGACGGCGCTGTAGTCGTCGGCGCCAAAGGCCGGCGCCTGGTGCGCCACGCCCGTGCCGTCGTCGTCATTGACGAAGTCGGCGTGGATGGTGCGCCAGGCGGCGTCGGGCCCGGCCTCGTCCATGAACTGCGTAAACGGCGGCTGGTAGCGCAGGCCGAGCAGCGCGGCGCCCGGCATCGTCTCGATCAGGGTGTAGTCCGTTTTGAGGGCTTCGAGCCGCCTTTCGGCGAGGATGAGGTGCGTGCCGTCGGCGAGCTGGACGCGGGCGTAGGGCAGGTTTTTGTTGAGGGCGAGGGCCGTGTTGGAGGGCAGCGTCCACGGCGTCGTCGTCCACGCGAGAAACGATGTGTTCTCCTCTCCAACTACGGGAAAGCGCACGTACACACTGGCGTCCTGCACTTCTTTATACCCCTGCGCGACTTCGTGGCTCGACAAGACCGTTCCGGTGCCAGGGCTGTACCACTGTATTTTGTAGCCCTGGTAGAGCAGGTCTTTGTCGTACATCGTTTTGAGCAGCCACCACACGCTTTCGATGTACTCGTTGTGGAACGTGACGTAGGGCGCGTCCATGTCCACCCAGTAGCCCATGCGCTCCGTCAGCTCGTTCCAGAGGTGGGTGTACTGCTGCACGTTTTCGCGGCAGGCGCGGTTGTAGCGCTCGATGCCGAAATCCTCCACCATGTGCCGCCCTTCGAGGCCCAGCGCCTTTTCGACCTCGATCTCGACGGGCAGGCCGTGGGTGTCCCAGCCCGCCTTGCGCGACACGCGGAAGCCTTTAAGTGTTTTGTAGCGGCAGAACGTGTCCTTGATGGCGCGGGCCATCACGTGGTGGATGCCGGGGCGCCCGTTGGCCGTGGGCGGGCCTTCGTAAAACGTGAACGGCGGCGCGTCGGGCCGCCCTTCCACGCTCTGCCTGAACACGCCCTCGGCGCGCCAGAAATCGAGGATTTCCTGTTCGAGGGCGGGATGGTCGAACCGTTTGGCAACGGGAAAGGGCATGGTGCGTGGTGCGTATTGCGTGGTGCAGTATCCTGATGAGTATTGCGTATTGCGTATTGCGTAAGGAGCAGAAAGACGAATGCAAGTCACCGTACCGTCGTCAAACACGTAATACGTAATACGCAATACGCAATACGAAACACGCCCCCACCCTACCCCCTTCCAATCTCCTCCACGACGCCCTGCATGATGGCGGCCAGCTTGGGCTCGGCCTCGGCGGCGGCGGCGAGGATTTCGGGCAGGTGGACGGGCGCGAGGCAGTCGGGGAAACACTCGTCCGTGATGACCGATATCGCCATCACGTCGAGCCCCATGTGGCGCGCCACGATGCACTCGGGGACGGTGCTCATGCCCACGGCGTCGGCGCCGATCTGGCGGAGAAAGCGGTACTCGGCGCGCGTTTCGAGGTTGGGGCCCGTCACGGCCACGTACACGCCCTGCTGCAACTTGAGACCCGCGTCGAGGGCGACGCGCTCGGCCACGGCGTTGAGGCGCCGCGAGTACGGCTCGCTCATGTCCGGGAAGCGCGGCCCCCACGCGTCGTGGTTGGGGCCAACAAGTGGGTTCGCGTTTTGCAGGTTGATGTGGTCGGTGAGCAGCATCAGGTCGCCGCGCCGGAACAGGGGGTTCATGCCGCCCGCCGCGTTCGAGATGAGCAGCGACCGCACGCCCAGCGCCGCCAGCACGCGCACGGGAAACGTGACCTGCTGCGCCGAATAGCCCTCGTACAGGTGAAAGCGCCCCTGCATGGCCACGACGGGCACGCCGCCCAGCGTTCCGAACAGCAGCTGGCCCGTGTGCGACTCGACGGTCGAAAGCGGAAAGCCGGGGATGTCGGCGTAGGGCACGGCCCGCGCCACGTCCATTTCGCGGGCAAGGGCGCCCAGGCCGGTGCCCAGGATGAGGCCGATGGCGGGCCTATCGTCCACGAGTCTGCCGAGGTGCTGCGCGGCGGTTTCGACGGACGCGACGTAGTCGGCGAGGGGTTGCTGAAGCGGGGTCATGCGCAAAAGGGGCAGGCGTTGGTGGGGCCGAAAAGTACGCCTGCCGACGCCCCGCGTGCCCGCCTCACGCGCCCTTCACCTGGCCGCGCTTGCGGCCTGCCTGGGGCGCCGCCGTCTCCGCCGCGCCGCGCACGAGCCGGTCGTACACGTCGTACGAGACGAGGACGGCGTAGGGCTCGTTGTTTTTCTGGATCAGGATGCCGCTGCCGCCCGACCGCGCGTGCTCGACGAGTTCGGCGGTTTTCGAGCGCAGCTCGGTAATGGTGGCGATGGTTTCGATGCCGCGGGTGCTGTACATGGCTGGTGTTTCTGGAAGTCTGCCGCAAGATATTTCCTTCGAGATCGCGCGCCAGATCTCGCGC
>CBDUCD010000369.1:0-3070 GCA_965365535.1 uncultured Rhodothermales bacterium
GGGCAGGGGCGCCTCTTCGTCCAGGTCGAGGCAGCGGAGGGCGCCGTTTTCCAAGTGGTAGCGCAGGCCGGACTCGGGGCAGACGGCCTCGCCTTTTTCGTCGAGGGCGAGCCGGTGGCCGTGGCGGCTCATCCAGCCCTGCTGCCGTCCGGGGTTGCCGACGACGAGGGCGTAGTCGGGCACGTCGCGCGTGACGACCGTGCCGGCGGCCACGAAGCAGTAGCGCCCCAGCGTCGTGCCGCACACAACTGTCGCATTCGCGCCGACCGTCGCGCCGCGCCGGAAGCGCGTCGTCTCGTACAGCGACTGGCGGACGACCTGGCTGCGCGGGTTCGTCACGTTCGTGAGCACGCACGACGGCCCGAGAAACACGTCGTCCTCGACGTGGCAGCCCGCGTACACGGCCACGTTGTTCTGGATTTTGACGTTGTCGCCCAGCACCACGCCGCCGCCGACGAACACGTTCTGCCCGATGACGCACCCGCTGCCGATGCGCGCCCCCGCCGACACGTGGGCGAAGTGCCACACCTTCGTGCCCGCGCCGATGGTGCACGGCGCATCTACGTACGCGCTTTCGTGGATCGTCACGCCGGGCAGCGCGCGGATGCGATTGGTGCCTTCCCTGCTCATCGCGCCTCCACGCTTCCGGCGGCCATGGGGTGCGGGTCGAGCCGGGGCGCCACGACGGGCGCCGCGCGCAGCCCGTGGACGAGTTCGATGGACGCGCGGGCGTCGCCGATGCGGAAGCCGCGCCCGGCGAGGGTTTCCTCGTACACGCGCGTGTGCAGGTCGCGGAAGCCGCCGCTGAACTCGACCTCCTCGCCGTCAACGGTGATGGAGCGGTACGTGGGCTGCTGGCCCTGCACGCTGGCCGGCAGGTCGCCCTCGTCGAGCGAGAGGTACCACTGCACGTCGGCGTTTTCGAGCACCATCGCCCCGCCCATCTTGTCGGAGGCGGCCACGTGCACCTCGCTCCTCTCGACCGGCCCGAACAGCCAGAGCAGCAAGTCGAAAAAATGGACGCCGATGTTGGTGGCCACGCCGCCCGACTTGGCCGGGTCGCCTTTCCACGAGTAGTGGTACCAGCGCCCCCGGCTCGTCACGTACGAAAGCCGCACCTGGCGCCGCCGTCCCTTTTCGGCCTGCAACCGCTCGCGCAGCGCGAGGAGGCTCGGGTGGACGCGCAGCTGCAGGATGGTGTGCACCTTGCCCTCGCTCTCGGCCTCGAGTTCTTCGAGCAGGTCGAGGTTCCACGGGTTGAGCACGAGGGGCTTTTCGCAGAGCGCGTGCGCGCCCACGCGCAGCGCCGTCCGGATGTGGGCGTCGTGGAGGTGGTTGGGCGAGCAGATGCTGACGTAGTGGACGCGCTCCCCTTCGGCGCCGCGATGCAGCTTTTCCAGGTGGCGGTCGAAGCGCTCGTACTCGGTGAAAAAGGCGGCGGCGGGAAAATAGCTGTCCACGATGCCGACCGAGTCGTGCGGGTCGGTGGCGGCCACGAGGCTTCCGCCCGTGTCGCGGATGGCCTGCAAGTGGCGCGGGGCAATGTATCCGGCCAGCCCCGTGAGGGCGAAGTTGGGCATAACGCGTGGGGACTTAAAGCCCAAAGGTACGACGGCCCCCGGCCCCCTCGCCCCCGTTCGCCAAGTCTTGAACCCCTGCGGGGCGCGCGCTACGGGTACGGCGGCAGCCGCCCCGCGGGCACGTCGCGCAAACGGGGCGCGGCGGCATCTTTGGGGCTGAGCACGGGCACCCCGACGGGCCACGCGATGCCCACGTCGGGGTCGTCCCAGCAGAGGGCCTGCTCGCTTTCGGGGGCGTAGAAATGGGTGCACTTGTAGAGCACCGTCGCCCCGTCGCCCACCACCACGAAGCCGTGGGCAAAGCCGGGCGGAATCCACAACTGCCGCCCGTTCTCAGCCGTCAGGTCGTAGCCTACCCACCGCCCGAAGTGCGGCGAGCCCCGGCGCACGTCCACGGCCACGTCGAACACGCCGCCTGCCAGCACGGAAACGAGCTTGCCCTGCCCGTGGGGATGCTGGAAGTGGAGGCCGCGCAGCACGCCGCGCCCCGACGCCGACACGTTGTCCTGCACGAAATGGGCGTCCAGCCCTGCCGCGCGGTACGCCCGCTCGTGGTAGAGTTCGCTGAAATGGCCGCGGGCGTCCTGGTACACCCGCCGCTCGACGAGCAGCACGCCGGGAAGGGCCGTCTCTTCTACAGTCATGGGCAAAAAAGCAGGTAAACAGAACGTCCAAACCCCTCCCTCGAGGGAGGTGGCGCGCAGCGCCGGAGGGTGTGGGCCACCATGGCACGTAAAGGCGGACACCCCCACCCCGCCCTCAGGCGGGGAGCCCCCTCAAGGGGGCGGTTAACCAGGTCCATCTCTTTTCTCCGCTGCCTCTCGATGCGTACTGAGAGCTGCGCGTTTCTCGTTCAGCCATGCGGCAATGCGCGCTACCACACCTTCCAGGTCGCGCAGCACCTCATCGTTCGAAAACCGCAGCACCGTTAAATCCTTGGATTCCAAAAAAGCCTGGCGTTTTGCGTCTGCATCTGCTGCTCCGTCGTGGCTTCTGCCGTCCACTTCGATGACAAGGCCGAATTCTGGCACGAAGAAATCTACCACGAATGAGCCAACAGGCCGCTGCCTCAGCACCCGCGTGCCCAGCGCCCTCCGGCGTAAACGCGACCACAGCAACCGTTCCGGTACGGTAGCCTGCCTTCGTAAAAGGCGGGCAGCAGGAGTGAGGGCGGGGCGATACGGGAGCACTGGAGTTACCGGTCGAGGTCGCCGCGCAGCAGGGCGCGCAGGTACTGGCCGTAGCCGCTTTTGTCGAGGGCGGCGCACAGCGCTTCCAGGTGCGACGCGCCTATCCAGCCCTGCCGAAACGCGATTTCCTCGGGACACGCGATCTTCAGCCCCTGCCGCGCCTCGATGGTCTCGACAAACTGCCCGGCCTGGAGCAGGCTCTCGTGCGTGCCCGTGTCGAGCCAGGCAAAGCCCCGCCCCATCAACTCCACGTGGAGCGCGCCGCGCCTGAGGTAGTGCCGGTTCACGTCGGTGATTTCG
>CBDUCD010000370.1:0-3064 GCA_965365535.1 uncultured Rhodothermales bacterium
TGAGCGGCTTTTCCCGATCTCCGCGTGTGCAGAAAGGCGCCATCGTGGGCGTGGACCTCGTCAACCCGCTGGCGAGCGTGATCGTGTTTCAGTACAACCCCGAAACGCTCACGCGCGCGCTGACGGCCCAGACGGCGGGCGAGGGCAGCGCGCCCGGCGAGGCGCTGCGCCTCAAGGCGCCGCCCCGCGAAACCATCACGCTCGACGTGGAAATAGACGCGACCGACCAGCTGGAGACGGGCAGCGGTCAGGCGCAGGCGATGGGGGTGTACCCGCAGCTGGCCGCCCTCGAAATGCTGCTCTACCCGAAAAGCGCCCTCGTCATCGCCAACGAGGTGCTGAAAGCCGCCGGGCTGCTCGAAGTCATCCCGCCCGCCGCGCCGCTGACGCTGTTCGTGTGGGGCTTGAAGCGCGTGCTGCCCGTGCGGCTGACGACGTTCTCGATTACCGAGGAAGCCTTCGACCCCGACCTCAACCCCATCCGGGCGCACGCGGGCCTGACGCTCGACGTGCTCACCTACCACGACCTGGGCCTGCTCTCGGCGGGGGGCGCGCTTTCGCTGGCGCACCAGATCCAGAAAGAAGTCATGGCCACCCTCAACGGCGCCGGCACGCTCAGCGCCGGCCTTTCCGTCAGCTTTTAGCCCGCAGCCCGCAGCCCCATGTTCGACCCCGACAGCCGATACGCGCCCATCGAAACGGCCACGCACGTCATGCCCGACGGGCGCGAGGTGCGCTTTGTGCGCCGCCGCTTCGTGCCCCCTGCCGACGCGGGCGCCACGCTTGCCGAGCACCCCACCACCGAGGGCGACCGGCTCGACAACGTGACGGCCCGCTACCTCGGCGACCCGCTCGCCTTCTGGCGCGTCTGCGACGCCAACCTCGTCGTCCACCCCGCCGAACTCACCGACGAGATCGGACGCCGCATCCGCATCGCCCTCGCGGCGCCCTGATCCATGCTCAACGACCTGCTCGGCATTCGCCTCCTGCTGCTCGTCGGCGACGCGGTACCGCTGCCGCCGGCGCCGGGCGTGCTCGACGCGCTCGAAAGCGTGCAGGTGACAAGCGACGCGCGGGGCGGCGACGGCTTCCAGATGACGTTCAAGCTGGGCATCAGCGCGCTGCTCGACTACGACCTGGTGCAGCGCGGCACCCTGGCGCCCCTGAAGCGCGTCATCATCGGGGCGGCCTTTGGCGTCGTGCCCGAAGTCCTCATTGATGGCATCATCACGCACCACCAGGTGCAGCCCGCCCTCGAGCCGGGCGGCGCGCGGCTGACCGTCACGGGCCGCGACGTGAGCGTGATGATGGGGCTGAAGGAGAAAAACGCGACGTTTCCCAACCAGCCGGACTTCGTCATCTTCTCCCGCATCGTCGCCGAGTACGCGCAGTACGGCATGATTCCCGCGCCCGTGCCCACGCCCGACGTGCCCATCGAACTGGAGCGGGTGCCGCGCCAGCAGGAAACCGACCTCGCCTTTGTGCAGCGGCTGGCGCAGCGCAACGGCTACGTGTTCTACGTGCAGCCCGTCACCATTGGCGTCAACACGGCGTATTTCGGACCCGAGGTGCGGGCGGGCCTGCCGCAGCCCGCGCTGAACGTGAACCTGGGCGCGGCCACCAACGTGACGGCGCTGAGCTTTCAGCACGACGCGCTCGCGCCCGTGGCCACGGAGGGGACGTTTGTCGAGCCGTTTTTCAAGACGGCGCTGCCCATCCCGGCGCTCCCGTCGCTCAAAATCCCGCCCCTGGCCCTCGTGCCCACGCCCGCCAGCCGGACGGTGCTCATGCGCGACACGGCCAACCAGAACCCGGCCACGGCCGCCCTGAACGCGCTCGCGCAGGCCATGAACGCCCCCGACGCCGTGACGGCCACGGGCCAGCTCGACGGGGCGCGCTACGGGCGGGCGCTGCGGGCGCGCGGCCTCGTGGGCGTGCGCGGCGCCGGCCTCAGCTACGACGGCTTTTACTACGTGCGGCAGGTTACGCACAGCATCAAGCCGGGGCAGTACACGCAGTCTTTCACCCTCAGCCGCGAGGGCACGATGCCCACCACGCCCGTCGTCATTCCCTGAACCCGACCGGGCGTGCCACGGCACGCTACGAGGCTCCCAATCTGAAACCTCCACCCTCCGTGCCCGAGCAGACTTTTTTCGGCAAGTACCGGGGCATCGTCACCAGCGTGAGCGACCCGCTGATGACGGGCCGCATCAAGGCGCGCGTGCCCGACGTGACGGGCAGCGACGAGACGGGCTGGGCGCTGCCGTGCGCGCCCTTCGGCGGCTCGAAAACGGGCTTTTTCGCCCTCCCCACCGTGGGCGCGGGCGTGTGGATCGAGTTCGAGCACGGCAACCCCGACTATCCCATCTGGACGGGCGCGTGGTGGGGATCGGCCGCCGAGGTGCCGCCCCTCCTGCTGGCGCCGCCCTACAAAAAGGTGATGATCGTGACCGAAGGCGGCCACAGCATCACCCTCGACGACACGCCCGGCGTGGGCGGCATCACGCTCGAAACGTCGGGCGGGCAGAAGGTCAGCATCAGCTCCATCGGCATCGAAATAGACAACGGCATGGGCGCCTCTATCAAGATGACCGGCCCGAAAGTGTCCGTCAACGGCGGCGCGCTGGACGTGGTTTGATAACGTTCAACTCGTCAATTGATCAATATCTGATTTTTAATGACGCAAACGTCGTTGCTTATCGATTCATTACCCGGTTTACGAATTGACGAGTTGACGAATCACCCCATTTAAAATGCCTTTCATCCTTCACGCGAATGCGACGGTGCTGTGTTTGCACGGCGGGCAGGCGCAGGCGACGGCGCCCAACCCGCGCGTCATGGTGGGCGGGCAGCCCGTGGTGACGCAGGCGGCACCCCACACCATCGCCGGATGCCCGTTCTCGACGCCCGGCGGCCCGATGCCGTGCGTGACGGCGCAGTGGATTACGGGGGCCACGCGCGTGCTCGCGGGCGGACAGCCCGTGCTGCTGCAAACCAGCCAGGCCACCTGCATCCCCAACGGCACCGGCGTCAACATCGTCCAGACGCAGGTGCGCGTGCAGGC
>CBDUCD010000371.1:0-3055 GCA_965365535.1 uncultured Rhodothermales bacterium
ATCATGACCGAGAGCGACCTCATCCACCGGCAGTTCGGCAACAACGGCTACGCCAAGCCCGCCGCCGGCCTCGTCATGCTGCGCGAGCACATCCTCGGGCCCCAGGCTTTCGACGAGGCGTTCCAGTTTTACGCCCGGGGCTGGATGTTCAAGCACCCGCAGCCCGCCGACTTTTTCCGCGCGATGGAGGAGGGCGCGGGCGAAAACCTGGCCTACTTCTGGCGCGGCTGGTTCTACTCGACACGCGCCAACGACCAGGCCATCGCGGGCGTCAGCGCCCAGTCCGCCGACAGCCTCATCGGCACCGACGAGCGCGGCCCGTACTACTACCGCGTCGAAATCCAGAACCGGGGCGGCCTGCTGCTGCCCGTCGAGATGGACGTGGTGTACGTGGACGGCACGCGCGAGCGCATTTCGCTGCCCGCCGACATCTGGCGCGACAACGAGAACACGTTCACGAAAGGCTTTTTCGCCCGTCAGGCCGTGGCCTCCGTCGTGCTCGACCCCGACGAGGCGTATGCCGACGTGAACCGCGACGACAACACGTGGCTCTCGCCTTCGATCTCGACCGAGGAGGCCGGCGCGCTGGGCGTCCAGGTGCCCATCACCCTCACGCCTGCCCAGCTCGACGCCCTCAAGGGCACCTACCAGGTGGACGGCGCGCCCGTCGCCCTCGAAGTAGGCGCCCAGAATGGCAAGCTCACCCTGACGGTGCCCGGCCAGGGCCAGCTCGTGCTCTCGACGGTGGACGAGAACACGTTTGCCATCGAGGACGCCGGCATCACGCTGACGTTCAAGCGCGGCGCGGGCGGCAAGGTGACGGGCATCGAGGCCACGGGCACGCAGTCGTTCACCGCGACGCGCCAGTAGGGGCGCCATTCATGGCGCCCGGTGCCCATCGCAAGCGCAAAACAAACAACGGTTTAGACTCGTTGGTCGGGAGGCCCTGGATACTGCCGGGGCCTCCCGCTTTTCCCATCCCCACGTCCATGCTGGTTGCCCTGCTCGGTCTGCTCGTCGGCGCCGCTGCCGCCTCGCCTCAGCCGCCCGCCGCGCGGCACAACTTCCACGTCTCGTACGGGCGGATGGCCGTGCAGGGGCGGTCGGCCACGCTGCAGGTGCGCTTTTTCAAGGACGACCTGGAAAAGACGCTGGCGGCAGCGGCGGGCCGGCCCACCTTTAGCCTCGCGCCCACGGAAGCCGTCGAGGCCGCCTTTAGCCGCTACCTCGGCGCGCATTTCGTCGTCACGGCAGAGGGGCGGGCGGTGGCGGGGCGCGTGGTGGCCAGCGGCGAGGAAAACGACATGTGGTGGTACCGCGTCCAGTACGACGCGCCGTCGGATTTCCGCAGCCTCCACCTGCGCAACACCCTCCTGTTCGACACTTTCGACGACCAGCGCAACATCGTCCGGCTGATGTTTTTTCCGGGCGAAAAGGTCGAGACGCTCTACTTCACGGGTGGCTCGGATGCCTACACGGTGCGCTTCTGAACGCGTCGCGGCGGTGTAACGAGGGCCATACGTAACCCCTGCGGGTAGAACTGACCGGGGGCAGGGGGGTAGCGGATGAAAAGACTGTGAACGCCTGCGCGTTGCGGGCGCCGCCTCCCCGACACCCCTCTGCCGATGTACCCCCTCCGCCTCCGCGCGCCGCTCGTGGCGCTGCTACTCGCCTGTGCTGCGCCTGCCGCCCTGGCCCAGCCCGCCCTCCCGCCCGCACCCACCCGCGCGCCCCTCCGCCTGGCCGACGCCCTCTACCTCAAGCCGCGCCTGGGGGCTGCCGCGTACGGCGGCGACCGCAGCAGCTTTGGCAACTCGCTGGGCGCGCCCGGCCCCGCCACGGGCCTGGAAGTGGGCTACCGGCGCCCCGTCCTCTTTTTCAACGGCGGCGTGGGCGCCTACCTGCTGCTGGGCCGCTACCCCGGCGTGACGCGCAGCGTAAACGGCGCCCCCGACGTGGCAACGGGCGAGCTCAACAAGTGGCGCCACACGCTCGGCCTGACGGGCTACGTGGACCTGATGCCCCGCGCGCGCGTGACGCCCTACCTCCAGCTGGGCGCCGGCACCACGGCAGGCGTCGTGGACGACAAGCTGCGCTTTGCCTTTTCGCCCCTCGGCGGCGCCGGCCTCGACGTTGCGGTGACCGACCAGGTAGGCGTCTTTTTCGAGACGACGGCCATCTACAGCTTTTCCGACAGCCGCCTCGACCGCGCCCGCGCGCTGGGCGGCGGCAAGGGCGACTGGTTCGGCTTTCTCGGCGGTGGCCTCCGCATTGGCCTTAACGCGCCCTTTGCCGCCGTGGACGTGCTTTCCGTCAACGGCCCGACGTGGCTGACGGCGGGCGACGAGGCCGCCTTCGAGGTCGTGACAAAGTCGGGCGCCACGCCGCCCGTCACGTACGCCTGGGAGTTCGGCGACGGCGCCGTGGCGGCGGGCCCTGCCGTGACGCACCAGTTCAGCACCCCCGGCAACTACACGCTCGCCGTGACGGCCACGAACGGCGGGCGCAGCGACGTGCAGTTTCTGTCGGTGACCGTCGCGGCGCCCGAACCCGTCGTGGCCCAGGCCACGCCCGCGCCGCCGGCGCCCGGTCCACTCGCCGGCGAGGCACCCGTCGAAGCGCCCACGTGCGCCCAGATCGTCGAGCTCAACAGCGTCGTGTTCGAGCAGAACAGCACCCTGCTGCTGCCCGAAAGCCGCGCCGCCCTCGAAGAAAACCTCGACGTGATGCGGGCGTGCCCCGAGCTGGCCGTGCGCCTCGAAGTCTATACCTCGCCCGACGAGTCCCACGCCGCCACGCTGCGGCTGCGGCGGGCGCAGGCCGTGCGCGCCTTTTACGCCGAAAACGGCATCGCCGCCGCGCGCCTCGTCGGCGTCAGCGCCGGCCCGGTGCCCGAGCGGCTAGGCCGCAAGGAAAAGCTCACCCGTCTCCAGCGCGTGGACACGCTGCCCGCGCCTGGGGGCGTGCCCGTTGCCGAGCAAAGCACGCGCCCCGACGGCAGGCAGTAGGCTCAGTTCTGAAAGATTGTAACGCATTCTATTTCCGTCCCTGCCGC
>CBDUCD010000372.1:0-3044 GCA_965365535.1 uncultured Rhodothermales bacterium
CGCCGTGCCTCGTCACGTGCTCGAACGACATGAACGACCCGCGCATCCCCAACCTGAAGGGCATCATGGCGGCCAAGAAAAAGCCCGTCGAGACGCGCGCGGTGGAAAACGTGCCGGCCCCCCGCGTGCAGGTGCTGGGCTACGAACCCCTGCCTGCCCGCGCCCCCGGCCAGCGCCTCGACGGCGAACCCGGCGAGCAGGCCGCCCGGCTGGCCCGGCTGCTGGCCGAGGCAGGCGCGATCTGAGTTGCTGGAAGTCAGCGGCGGGAAAAGAGACGCCGCGCCGCTCCCCCATCCGATAGTCGAAATCCATTCCTTCCCGTGTCCACGATTCTCAGCTACGTCGCCATCCAGAACGGCCAGCCCACGCGGGCCTCGCTCGAAGTGCTCAGCCAGTGCCGCCGGCTGGCCGCCGCGCACGGGTGGCACGTCGCCGCCGTGGTGCTGGCGCCCGACGCCGCCTCGCTGGCCGATGTCGCCGGGCAGTACGGCGCGCAAACGGTGTATGCCGTCAGCCACGGCGTTTTCGCGCAGCCTTTCAACGCGCCCGTCGTGGAAGCGCTTGCCGCCGTTATCGAAAAGGCGCGGCCCGCCGTCGTGGCGTTTCCCTCGTCGGAGGGGGTGAAAGACGTGCTGGGCGCGCTGGCCGTGCGGACGGGCGCCGCCGCGGTGCCGGACGTGGCCCAGTTCGAGATCGCCGACGGCGGCGCCGTCGAGGCGCTGCGGCCCGTGATGGCGGCCAAGTTCATGGCGCGCGTCCGCGCCGACGGCCCTCTCGTGCTCGTGTCCGTGCGCTCGGGCGCGTATGGCGCCGAAGAATCGCCCGCTGAAGCCCGCGTCGAAACGGTGGACTTTGCGTGGAGCGACGGCGGCCTCCGCCAGACGCTCCGCAGCGTGGCAGCGGGCGGGGGCGGCGCCGTCGAGTTGTCCGAGGCGCGCGTCGTCGTGGCGGCGGGGCGCGGCGTGAAAGACGCGGCGGCCAAAGCCCTCGTTGATGAACTGGCGCAGGTGACGGGCGCGGCGCTGGGCGCCTCGCGCGCCGTGGTCGAGACGGGCCTGTTTCCGGCGACGGCGCAGATCGGGCAGACGGGCAAGGTGGTGGCGCCCGAGGTGTACTTCGCCATCGGCATCTCGGGCGCCGTGCAGCACGTGGCCGGCATGTCGAGCAGCAACATCGTCGTCGCCATCAACCGCGACCCCGACGCGCCCATTTTCCAGGTCGCCACGTACGGCCTGGTGGGCGATCTCTACGAGATTCTGCCCGCACTTGTCGCCGAGATCAAAAAAGCGAGGGCGTAGGGGCGTAGCGCGCTATGCCCGTGCCACTGCCCGTTCTGCCTTTCCCCCCTCTAACCTCCAGCCTCCCCATTGGAAGCACCGTTCGACTGCATCATCGTGGGGGGCGGCGTGGCCGGGCTCAGTGCCGCCATGACGCTGGCCCGCGCCGACGCCCGGTTTCTCCTCGTCGAGCGGGGCGAGTGGAGCGGCGCCAAAAACGTGTCGGGCGGCGTGCTCTGGGGCCACGACCTCGCCCGCCTCGTGCCGGGCTACTGGGAGGACGAGACGGCTGGCTGGGAACGCTTCGTGAACCACCGGCGGCTGACGTTTATGGACGAGGGCGCCTCGTTCGCGCTCGACTTCAAAAGCGACCACTTCAACACGCCGCCCTACGCGGGCGTCACCGTGCTGCGCTCGCGCTTCGACGCGTGGCTGGCGGGCAAAGTCCAGGAGGCCATAGATGCCAGCGCCGCTGCCGACGAATCGCTGCTGGCAACGGACATCCTCGTGCGCGAACTCATCCTGGAGGACGGGCGCGTGGTGGGCATCCGCGCGGGCGACGATGCCTTCTACGCCCGGACGGTCATCCTCGCCGAGGGCGTCAACAACCTGCTCACGCGGCAGGCGGGCCTGCAAACCGATTACGTCCCCGCCGACGGGCTGGCCGTGGGCGTGAAAGAAGTCATCTCGTTCGACCGGCGCGTGCTCGAAGACCGCTTCCAGCTGGGCGGCCGCAGCGGCCTCACGAACGAATACGTGGGCTACGCCACGGGCGGCGTCGAGGGCGGCGGCTTTCTCTACACCAACACGGACTCCGTCTCGGTCGGCCTCGTGCTGGGCATGGCCGACCTCAGGCGGTCGGGCCTCAAGCCGTACGATTTGCTCAACCTGTTCAAAACGCACCCCACCCTGGCGGACGCGCTGCGGGGCGGCGAGGTGCTCGAATACAGCGCCAAAGTCGTCTCGACGGGCGACATGCGCACCATGCCCCGCGAGATTTACGGCGACGGCGTGCTGGTGGCGGGCGAGGCGGCCAACCTCGTCTTGAACGCGGGCCGCGCCATCCAGGGCATGGACTACGCCATGCGCAGCGGCATCCTCGCCGCCGAAACCGTGGTCGAGGCCGCCCGCGCGGGCGACTGGAGCGCCGCCTTTCTCAAACACTACCGGACGGCGCTCGAAAACTCGTACGTCCTCCAGGACCTGCGCGGCTTTCAGGGCGCCGTCCAGGTGCTCCACAGCCGCGAGATGTTTACCAGCGTGCCACGCATGGTGTGCGACTTCGGGCGGCAGTTCTTCACCATCGACAACAAGCCCGCCCGCAAGGCGTACCAGATTCTCCGCGACGTGCGGAAGGAGCACATGGGCTGGTGGGACCTCGTCAAGCTCGGCGCGCGGGCCGGGCGGGCGCTGTGAGGTTTGGTCATTGGGGGCTGGTCATTTGTCGTAGGATTTCCAGTAAACGGTGAAGGCTTATCCGACCACGACCCGAGTTCCCAATGACGAATGACTACTGACCAATGACTTCCGTCAAAACCCTCAGCATTGCCGAGCGGCTGGGCACCGTCGCCTACCGCAACCAGGGCCGCGCCGGCGCGCAGCCGCACATCGTCGTCAACACCGACATCTGCAACACGGTCTGCCCGCACAAGGCCACGACGTACGTGTGCCCCGCCAACTGCTACACGCTCGACGAGCTGGCCCAGGTGCATTTCCAGTTCGAGGACTGCATCGAGTGCGGCACGTGCATGTACGCCTGCGACCAGG
>CBDUCD010000373.1:0-3043 GCA_965365535.1 uncultured Rhodothermales bacterium
CAGCGCAGGCGGCGGCGCGGCGGGGGCGGAAAAACGTCGAGAGAAGGGGACACGGGACAACAGGGGCGTCCCCCTCCAACGGATCTGGCCCGGCCCGTTTCCACCCGGCCTGTGACGATCCCTTTGAGATGGGGCACCTCGCTGAGATGGAGCAGCCCGCACCCCGCGCGCTCCCGGGCGAAACCGGCCCCGAATCAGACGAAGACGACGGCGTCGGGGTCGTTGCGGGGGATTTCGTGGGCCTCGCGCAGCTCGATGCGGCGCTTGCCGATGGCGAGCGGCAGGAGGGGGGCCAGGCCGTGCTTTTCGCGGTGCACGAAGGGCGTCAGGAAGTAGGGGCGTCCGGTGCGGGCGTGCGCTTGCAGGCGCTGGAAAAGCGCACTCGGCGGCCCGCCCAGGTGGCACACGCGCATGTGCGTCAGCACGTACTGCACGCCCTCCACGCCCTGCTCGGCGGCCAGCAGCGCCACGCCTTCAGAGTCCGTCGAGAGGAGTACGGCGTGGTGCATGCACTCCGGCGGCCCCGAGACGAGTACGAGGCGCAGGGCTTCGTAGCGGTCGTCGCCGCCCAGGCGGTCGCGCCACGACTCGAAAATGCGGCGCCCGGCCGTAGCGTCCTGGAAAATCGGCCCCACGTGCGGCGGCACCCGCTCCTCCTGGTCGAACAGGTAGCCCATGCCCGTCCACCGGGCCGTTTCCCAGAGCGAGGGTTCGATGAGTTTGGGGTCGTAAAGCGCGGTCTCCATCTCCTCCACAGGCGCGTATCGTGGGGCTGTTCACTGAATCTACACGAAAAAGGTGCCCTTCCAAACCAATATGTAACGGAAGGAGGTACCGCAGCGCTGCGAGGGCGGGCCAGCGCCGCGCCCGGCACCCCTACCACCGCGCGGGGCGCCCTGCTGCAAAGGTGGCGAGGGGCAGCAGGGCGTTGTAAAGGCCGTAAAGCGGCTCAAGCAGGGGCAGGCGGCGCCACAGGTCGCGGGCCTGAAACGCCGCTGCCGCCGGGGCCAGCGCCCACGCCCACGCGCCCATCCGTGCGGCCAGCAGCGCCGCGCCCGGCAGGCCGGCAACGGGCGCCAGCCACAGCGCCAGCGCCGAGGCGTGGAAAAGCGCCAGGTGCGCCTGCGCGTGCAAGCTGTAATGCGGCCCGTCCGACAGGTGGCGGCGTTTCTGGCGCAGCCACGCCCGCCACGAAAGGGGCGCCGGCGAGGGCACGAACGTCTGCGGGTCGAGGGGGACGACGGCGCGCACGCCCGGCAGCCGGGCCGCCCGCTGCACGAACAGGTCGTCGTCGCCGCCCACGAGGGGGCCGTGCGCGCCGAAGCCGCCCGCGTCGAAGCCGCCCGCTTTCTCGAACAGCGCCTTCGAATAACTCAGCCCGCGCCCCGTCGCCATGTAGGGACGGTGCCAGCCCGCCGCCGCCGCCATCAGAAACGCCGTCACGAACGTCTCGTAGCGCGCCAGCGCGTTGAGGGCGCCGGGCGCCTTTTCAAGCGGCGCGTAGCACGCGACGATGGTTTCGCCGGGCAGGCCGTGCCACGCGGCAAGCGCGGCCAGCCACCCCGGCGGCGGCGCGCAGTCGGCATCCGTCAGGGCGAGGTGGGCCGTCCGGGCGGCGGCGATGCCCCGTGTGAGGGCGGCCTTTTTGCCTGCCGGGCCGCCATGGGCCACGTACTGCACCCGCCGGTTGCGCGCCGCCCACGCCCGCACCAGCACCGCCGTCGCGTCGGACGAATGGTCGTCCACGACGATGATCTCGAAGGGGGGGTGCGTCTGCCGGTCGAGGGCAGCGGCGAGGCGCGGCAGGCGCCCGGCCTCGTCGCGCGCGGCGACGACGACCGACAGGGGCACGCGGGCAGCAGGCGGCGCGGGCGTCCGGGCCATCCGGCGGAAGCCGCGCCGCAGCAGGGCGGCGTAGCCCACCTGCACGGCCAGGCACGCCGCCACTCCCACGAGCAGGCGCTTTTTCATGGCGCCGCGCCCGCGACGACGGCGAGCGCCTCGGCAGGCGTGGCGACAGGCGTGAACAGCGCCGCCACGTCGTCGCGCAGAAAGCCCCGCTCGCCCAGAAACGCGAAAAACGCCAGCAGGCCGTCGTAGAAACCATCCGTCGAAAGCAGGGCGATGGGTTTCTGGTGGTAGCCGAGGGCGCGCAGCGTGAGCACCTCCATGAACTCCTCGAGCGTGCCGATGCCGCCGGGCAGCACGACGAAGCCGTCGGCGTGGGTGAACATGCGGCGCTTGCGCTCCTGCATCGTCTCCGTCACGTCGAGCCTGTCGGCCAGCGTGTAGGCGATGCCCTCGCGGGCGTGCAGCGACGCGGGAATGACGCCGTACACGCGCCCGCCCGCCGCGTGCGCCGCCCGCGCCACGCGCCCCATCAGCCCGACGTTGCCGCCGCCGTACACGAGCGTGTGGCCTTGCGAGGCCAGCAGCGTGCCCAGCGTTTCGGCGGCAAGGGCGTACGCCGGGGCAATGGCGTCGCTGGAAGCGCAGTACACGCAGACGTTCACAGGTCGTTTTCGCCAAGGTGGCCGTGCTCGAAGCGCTTGAGGCGCGTCAGCACGAAAAAGAGCAGCAGCGTGCTGCCGGCGGACAGCACGTACAGCCCCGCGCCTGCCGCCAGCCCGACGGCCGACGTGGCCCACACCGACGCCGCCGTCGTGAGCCCTTTTACGCGGTCCACCTCGTGCTTGACGAAGATGACGCCCGCCCCCAGAAAGCCGATGCCCGTGGCCACGGCCTGCACCGTCCGCAACAGGTCGAGCCGGACGGCGTCGGGCGCCGAGCCGCTGCGCAGCAGAATGGCTTCCGACAGCGCCATGAACAGCGCCGACGCCATGCCCACGAGGATGTGCGTGCGCAGGCCCGCGTTTTTACCCGACCGCTCGCGCTCCCAGCCCAGCAGCCCCGCCAGCACGCCCGCCACGACGAGGCGCGCGAGCAGCAAGGCTTCAACCGAAAACGTCGCGGGCAGGGGCATGGCGGGAAGGCGGCAGGGCGGGCAAGTTACGCTCGGCTTCGCCTCGCTGTTGGTTGGTTG
>CBDUCD010000374.1:0-3032 GCA_965365535.1 uncultured Rhodothermales bacterium
CTACCCGGCCTCGCCCAGCCGCAGGTCTTTGGCTTTTAGCTGGATCGTGCGCTGGCCCCGGAACGTGTTCTCGTCCACGTTGAAGAGCAGCTCGACGGGCAGGCCCTGCCGCTGGCTTTTGACGAGCAGGTCGAGCTTTTTGCCCATCCGGTAGGCAATCACGTCGCGCGCCTCGCCCCGGCCCGCGCGCTGCCGCACGGCAAACTTGAGGTGGGCGCCCTCGCGGCCCACGGTACGCGGCTGCCCTACGACCTCCAGGTCGTCGGCCTGGAATACGGGCGCCAGGTTGGTGGGGCCGTGCGGCGCGAACTGCTGCAACACGGCCCAGAAGCGCTCCGTCACCTCGGCCAGGTCGAGCGGCGCGTCCACGTCTTCGGTGGGTTCGAGCAGCTCGGGCGTGATGGCGCCGCCCACGGCCTGGTCGAAGCGGCGCTGGAAGGCCGGCACGTTTTCCTCGCGGATCGTCAGGCCGGCGGCAAAGTCGTGGCCGCCAAAGCCTTCGAGCAGGTCTTCGCAGGCTTTGAGGGCGTTGTAGATGGAGATGCCCCGCACCGACCGCGCCGAGCCTTTGACGTGCGTGCCGACGGAGCACATCATGACGGCGGGGCGGTAGAACCGCTCGACCATGCGGCTGGCCACGATGCCGATCACGCCCAGGTGCCAGTCCGGGTGGTAGAGCACGACCGAGTGCTCGGCCCACGCGCCCAGCTGCCGCTCGGCCATGCGCGTGGCCTCGACCTGCGTTTCCTGGTCGAGGTCGCGGCGGCGCCCGTTCATCTCTTCGAGGTCGAGCGAAAGCTCGAAGGCGCGCTGCGCGTCGTCGGTGAGCAGGAGTTCGACGGCCTTGTCGGCGTCGCCCAGCCGCCCGGCGGCGTTGATGCGGGGGCCGAGGGTAAAGACGACGTTCTCGGTCGAGGCCGTCGTCAGGTCGGTGCGGCACATCTCGGCAAGGTGGCGCAGGCCGGTGCGCGGCGCGCGGCGCAGCCGTTCCAGCCCGAAAGCCATCAGGTCGCGGTTTTCGCCGTTGAGCGGCACGATGTCGGCTGCCGTCGAGACGGCGACGAGGTCGAGGTAGGGCAGCGCTTCCTCGGGCGCGCGCCCCATCGCCTGCAACACCGCCTGCACCAGCTTGAAGCCGATGCCGCAGCCCGAAAGCTCTTTAAACGGGTACGCGCAGTCGGGCCGCTTGGGGTCGAGCACGGCAAAAGCGTCGGGAATCGTATCGCCCACCTTGTGGTGGTCGCAGATGACGAGGTCGAGGCCGATCTGGCGGGCGTACAGCGCCTCGTCGTGGGCCGTGATGCCGCAGTCGAGGGCGACGACGAGGCCGGCGCCCTGCGCCTTGGCCCAGTCGAGGCCGGTTTTGCAGAGGCCGTAGCCGTGCTCGAAGCGGTTGGGCACGAAAAACTGCGCGTCCACGCCGTGCTGCCGCAGAAAGTGCGTCATGAGGGCCGTCGCCGTCGTCCCGTCCACGTCGTAATCGCCATAGACGACGACGCGCTCGTGCCGGGCGATGGCCTCGGCGACGCGGTGGGCGGCCTTTTCCATGTCCTGCATCCCGAAGGGATCGTGGAGGGCCGAGAGCGAGGGGCGGAAAAAGCGGCGGGCGGCCTCGAACGAATCCACGCCGCGCAGCACGAGGGCACGCGCGAGGGGCATGGGCAGGTCGTTGAGGGCGTGCGCGAGGGTCTCGACCCGGCCAGTCTCTTCGACGGGCCGGAGCTGCCAGCGGGCGTTCATCAGCGTGGGGCGTTTTAACTGCGCGCCCCAACCCGGCGGAGGGGGCCGCGGTTTCAGCCCCGTTACATCAGGCCCGGGCGCCCGCCCGGCGCCACGCTTTCGAGGGCGTCGGGTCAGGCCGGGGCGGGCGCGTAGCGCGCCGCCGCGCCGAGCAAGCTGTCCAGCGCCAACGCCTCGGCGGGCAGGCCGTCGCTGCCGGCGTAATGGGGCGCCGGTTCGTGCTGCGGCGGGGCCAGGGGCGCGTGCCAGCGGAGGATTTCCATGCGCCCGTCGTAGTGCTCGGCAAGGGCGGTGCAGCTTTCCACCCAGTCGCCGCAGTTGTAGTAGGCGACGCCCCGCACGTCGCGCATCTCGGCGTGGTGGATGTGGCCGCACACGACCCCGTCCACCTCGCCGCGCCGCGCCTCGTCGGCCACGGCCTGCCCGAAATCGGCGACGTACTGCACGGCGCGCTTGGCCTTGAGCCCCAGCCCTGCCGAGCGCGAATGGTGGGGCAGGCCCAGCCTGGAACGCGCCTTGTTCACGTAGCGGTTGGCACCCAGCGCCATCTGGTAGGCGCCCGCGCCCAGCTTCGAGAGCCAGGCGGCGTGGCGCACGATGCCGTCGAACTCGTCGCCGTGGAGCACGAGTAGCTGCCGCCCGTCGGCGGTGGTATGAACGGCGCGCTCGCGCACGGTAATGCCGCCGAACTTGAGGCCAGCAAAGCCGCGCGCGAAATCGTCGTGGTTGCCGGGGATGTAGGTCACGGCGTCGCCTTTGCGGGCTTTGCGCAGCAGCTTTTGCACCACGTCGTTGTGGGCGGGGCTCCAGTACCAGCCCCGGCTCATCGCCCACCCGTCGAACACGTCGCCCACGAGGTACCAGTGGTCGGCGTCGTGGTGGCGCAGAAAATCGACGAGCAGGGCGGCGTTGCTGTCGCGCGTGCCCAGGTGAACGTCCGAGATCCAGAGGGCGCGGTAGCGGCGGGGTTCCATGCGGCGTGGCGGGTGGGTTGCCTGCCAGGATAGCCGCACGCTGTTACGGCTCTTTTATCGCCAGATGATCGCTGCGTTATGGCGGGCACCCAGCGCAGTTGTTACAGCATCGGGGACGCCCGGGAGGCGGGCGATGGGAGATATTGGCGTTTCCTGCCACCAGCCCGGCTCCGCCATGTCCTACCGACGCTTTGGCCTCATGATTGCCACCTCCACCGTCGTGATGTTCGGCCTCATGTATTCGACGGCCTACCGCGTCTCTGACGTGTGGTGGAGCCAGACGCGCGCGTGGATGGCGCTTTACATGGGCGCCGCGAT
>CBDUCD010000375.1:0-3032 GCA_965365535.1 uncultured Rhodothermales bacterium
GCTGCCGGCCGCGGCCGGGGCATCGACGAGTGTGGCCACGCGGCGGCCCATCACGTCGAACACCTCCAGGAGCACGTGTCCGGCCTGCGGCAGCGCGTAGGAGATGACGGTCGACGGGTTGAACGGGTTCGGGTAGTTCTGCGCGAGGACGACCGTCTCCGGAAGGGTTCCCTCTTCCTCCGCATCGAGGATGATTGCCTCGCGCACGGCGATGAAGTCGACGCTCATCCAGTTCCAGAAGCCGTGCAGGGCGATCTCGTTCGTGCCGGCGCGGAGCGGCACCTTGACGCCCTGCTGCAGCCAGGCCGTCGTCGAGGATGCGGTGAACGCAATCGCCTCCAGCGTGTCGCCGTTGACGACGAGGTACTGCGACTTGGGCGACTCGAAGGTGAGCTGGTAGCCGATGCTGAGCAGGTACGTCCCCGCCTCGGGCACGGTCACGCCCGGCCACGTAATCGTCCACCCGTCGCGCATTTCCAGGTAGGCGCCGCCGCTGGCCGCCGCCGCGTTCGTGCGGATGGCCTGGCCCGTCGTCCGGGCACCCTCGGCCTCGTAGCGCGTCATCGCGCCGCTGCCGGTGACGTACACCACGAACGGCGCCGACTGCACCTGGAGGCCCGCGTCGTCGGTAGCGAGGGCGGTGATGTGGTGCGTGCCCGCCGTCGCCGTCCACGTGGCCTGGAAGGGCGCGGCGCTGCTGGTGCCGAGGGGCACGCCGTCGGCGAAAAAGGCAACCGTCTGCACCGTCCCGTCGGCGTCTGCCGCCTGCGCGGTAAAGGTGACCGTTGCGCCCGCGGCCACGACGTTGCCCATCGCCGTGCCCACCTCGACGGTGGGCGGCTGCCGGGTGGCGAGGGCGCCGTAGGCCGCGATTTCGTAGAGCGAGTAGCCGTAAGGCGTGCCGCGCTCGCGCCCGTGGACGCGCACGAAGCGCGCGCCTACCGCCGGGCTGAACGTCAGGTTGTCCTCGCCGCCACTGCCCGCCGCCTCGTGGAAAACACCCGTCCAGCGGTAGCCGTCGTACGACACTTCGATGTCGTAAACGGCGGCATAGGCGGCCTCCCACGTCAGGATGAGGCGTTCCAGGTCCACGGCGGCGCCCAGGTCGAGGGCAATCCACTCGTCGCCGGGGTCGTCGTCGAGGTTGGGATCGGCGGGGGTGCCCGTCGAGCCGTCGCTCCACGCGCTGCTCCACCGCGTCGCCGGGTCGCCATCAACGGCGAGGGCGGGCAGGCGCGAGCTGCCGCAGCACGCCTCGACGGTCGAAGCCGTGGCCGGCCGCCCCAGCGCCCGGTTGATGAGGTCGGGGTCGAGCACCTCGACGGTGACCGTTGCCGAGTCGGTCACCGTCGAGTCGCGGCTCGTGGCGCGCAGCGTGTACGTCGTCGTGGCGACAGGGGCGATGGGGAGGGTGCCGGTGGAATCAACGGCGGCGCCATCGAGCGTGACGGCGGCGGCGCCATAGACGCGCCACGACAGCGTCGTCGTCTGCCCCATTTCGAGGGCCGTGCGGGCGGCGCTGAACAGGGCGATTTTGAAGCCGGGGTTGATGGGCGCCTCGAAGGGCGCGGCGGGCAGCCCCTCGGCGTTGTACAGGTTGGCGTCTGCCGGGTTGTACTCCCACGCGTAGCGCACCGTCTGCGGCGCGGGCACGGCGCTGCTCCACGCCACCACGTTGTCGCCCTCGACCTGCGCGTCGGCCCAGACAAAGCGGCCGTCGGCGCCGGCGAGGGCTATGCTGCCCACGTGACCGTCCGCTCCGCCCACGAGGCCGCCGCCCATCTGGCTGAAGTGCAGCACCACGCGCCCGTCCTCGCGCAGCGTGTTGCCCCGGTAGCGCGGGCCGGAATACACCACGTCCTGCCCGTAGGCCACGTGCCGGGCCACGAGCGCGAGGCGCCGGCCCACGGGCTCCTTGTCGGGCGGGTGGATGTCGGTGCCGCCCACGTCTATGGCGACGGCCTGGCCCGTGTTGGGCAGGGCGAGGGCGGCGTCCTGGCCGGCGCGCAGCCGGGGCCAGGCGTCCCACGTCGAGGGCTGGGCGCCCGATGGACTGCCAAAGTTGGGAAGCTGCACCCACAGAAACGGCAGGTCGCCCCTGCCCCAGAGGGCGCGCCAGCCCGCGATGAGCGTCTGGAACTGGGCGCCGTAGGCGAGGGCATCCTCCATGTTGTCGGCGTTGGACTCGCCCTGGTACCACAGAAACCCTTTGATGGCAAAGGGCAGGAGGGGGTGGAGCATCGCGTTGTAGGCCAGCGTCGGCTGCCGCTCGGGCTCGCCGCCGGCCAGCGTCACCGTCTGCTCGTCGTAGCCCAGCAGGGCGTCGCTCATCCACGTCTCGATGCGGCTGCCGCCGTAGCTCACGTTGAGGATGCCGATGGGCACGTCCACGCTTTCGCGCAGCGCGCGGGCGAAAAAGTAGGCCACGCCCGAGAAGCTGCCCACGTAGGCGCGCGTCGCGGGCGTCCACGCGCTGCTGGCGGGAAGGGCCGGGGCGGGTTCGCTGGCGAGGGCCTTGGGCACCTTGAACTGCCGGATGCGGGGGTCGTTGGCCGCCGCGATGGTAGCCGCCGCGCCCGTCGTCTGGCCCACGGTCCACTCCATGTTGGACTGCCCCGAGGCCAGCCACACGTCGCCCACGTACACGTCTTGCAGCGTGGTCGTCTGCGCGCCCGCCGCGATGGTCATCGTGTAGGGGCCGCCCGCCGGCATCGCCGGCAGGTCGAGGCGCCACGCGCCATCGGCCCCGGCCTGCGTGCTGCCCGAGACGCCGTTGAGGGCGACGCTCACCGTGGCCCCTGCCGCCGCCTGGCCCCACACGGGCAAGGGCACCTCGCGTTGCAGCACGGCGCCATTCGTGAACAGACGCGGCAGCCGAAGCTGCGCCCGCGCCGAAAAGGGCATCAGCGCGGCAAAGACCAGCAGGCAGATGAGACGGCACAGCATGGCGGCAGGACGATTTAGTCAAGACATTTGAATATATAATCTGCCCGGCTTCTGTGTATCGTGGCGGGGCTGAAATCGCGTCCCCG
>CBDUCD010000376.1:0-3030 GCA_965365535.1 uncultured Rhodothermales bacterium
TACGCCCGGCAGGAGCGCAAAGACCAGCCCCGCGTCTCCATCGCGGCCAAGCTGATGGCCAACATGCTCACGACGGCGGGCATTGACCGCATCCTGACGATGGACCTGCACGCGCCGCAGATCCAGGGCTTTTTCGACGTGCCCGTTGACCACCTCTACAGCTCGGGCGTCTTTATCGAGCACTTCCGCGCCCACCTCAGCCTCGACAACCTCGTCGTCGTGGCGCCCGATGTGGGCGGCCTCAAGGTGGCCCGCGAGTACGCCAAAAGGCTGGGTTGCGACCTGGCCGTCATTGACAAGCGGCGCCCGCGCCAGAACGAGGCCGAGGTGATGAACATCATCGGCGAGGTCGAGGGCCGCAACGTGCTGCTCATTGACGACATCGTGGACACGGCGGGCACCATCACGAATGCCGCGCGGGCCATCCGCGAGCGCGGCGCGCTCGACATCATGGCCGCCGCCACGCACGCCCTTTTCTCGGGCGAGGCGCCCGGGCGCATCGAAAACTCGCCCATCAGCCGCTTTTTCGTGACCGACACCATTCCGCTGCGCCAGCCCCTGCCCCGCGTCGAGGTGTGCTCCGTGGCGGGCATGTTTGCCGACGCCATCACGCGCATCTACACCGACGAGTCCATCTCGACGCTTTTCCAGTACTGAATCCTTTTTCCTGAACAACCCACCTGCCGCCCCCGCGCGGCTTTTTCTGCAAAACGACTATGGATACCATCAAGCTTGAAGCCAGCCCGCGCGTGCCGGGCAAGGGAAACGCCCGCGCCGCCCGCCGCGCCGCCGAGGTGCCGTGCGTGCTGTACGGCCACGGGTTCGAGCCCGTCACGTTTCAGGTGCCCGAGCTGAGCCTCCGGTCCCTGATCTACACCGCCGAGACGCACCGCGTGGAGCTGTCCGTCGAGGGCGAGCAGTACGACTGCATCCTCAAGGAAATGCGGTTCCACCCCGTTTCCGACCGCCCTTTCCACGCCGACTTCCAGGTGCTGCGCCGGGGCGAGGTCATCACGCTCATGGTGCCCGTGAAGTACCACGGCAAGCCCATCGGCGTGCGCGAGGGCGGCGAGATGCAGACCCCGACGACGGAACTCGAGGTGACGTGCCTGCCCAAAGACATCCCCTCGCACATTGACGTGGACGTGTCCGGCCTCGCCATCGGCGACGCGGTTTTCCTGCGCGACCTCGACGTGCCGGGCGTGGCTTTCAGCGCGGGCGAGGACACGATGCTCGTCTCCGTCCACGCGGCGCGCAAGGCCGAGGTGGAAGAAGGGGCAGAGGCCGAAGCCGCCGAGACGGCGGAGGACGAGGAGTCCGAAGAGGGTTGATTTCAGGAGGCTGGAGGCGCCCGCGATCTCCAACCCCCAACCGCAACGCGATATGGCAAGTGCCAAGCGGCTCATCGTCGGGCTGGGCAACCCCGGCCCGGCGTACGCCGCGACGCGGCACAACGTCGGCTTCGAGGTAGCCGAGCGGATTGCGGCGCGCACGCGCATCGCACTGGGCCCCGAGCGCGCCCGCACCGTGGGCGGGTGGGGCTCGTGGCGCGCCCGCCCCTTTGGCATTGCCCTGCCGCAGACCTACATGAACCTCAGCGGCGAGGCCGTGCGCGGACTGGTGCGCGCGCATGGCCTGCGCCCCGAGGACGTACTCGTCGTGGTGGACGACATCGCCCTCGACGTGGGGGTGCTGCGCGCCCGACCGGGCGGCAGCGCGGGCGGCCACAACGGGCTGGCCAGCATCGAAGAGGCGCTGGGCACGGACGCCTACCCGCGCCTGCGCGTGGGCGTGGGGCGCGACTTTGCGCGCGGGCGGCAGGCCGACTACGTGCTGGCGCCCTTCACGCCCGAGCAGCGCGCCCTCATTGACGAGGCGCTGCCCGTTGCCGCCGACGCCGCCCTCGTGTGGGTGGCCGAGGGCATCGGCGCCGTGATGAACCGTTTCAACCGCTACCGCCCCGCCGGCCCTGCCCCCGAGGGCGGCGAAGCGGAGGCGTAGCGGGTGGCCCTGCGCCCCTATGCCCGGCGCCATTGCGGTGAAACCTGCACGGCAGCGCTGGCGCCGGGCGCGGGCCGCGAAAAAAGGACAAAGGGGGGCACCGCCGGGGCGGAAGCGGTATTTTGCGCCGCGCTAAACAAGTCCGGGTGTGGAAGCGCCCTGCGGGCGGCCAAACTCTCTGGCAACGAGGCCCTGAAACGGGCCTTTTTCCTTCTATCCCACTCCCTATCCCTGTTATGAATCTGGTCCTGTACCTCGTCCCCGTCGCCGGCGTGCTGGCCCTTGCGTACGCGTTCTGGCGCGCGCAGTGGGTCAACAAGCAGGACCCGGGCACCGACGCCATGCGCGAGATCGCGTCCAACATTGCCGAGGGCGCCCGCGCCTTTCTGCGCCGCGAGTACCGCGTGCTGGCCATCTTCGTCGTCGTGGTGGCGGCGCTGCTGGCGCTGGCAAACGCGGGCAACGAGCTGTCGTCGTCGCTTGTCGCCGTTTCGTTTGTCGTGGGCGCGCTGTGCTCGGGCCTGGCGGGCTTTTTCGGCATGACCGTCGCCACGAAGGCCAACGTGCGCACCACGAACGCCGCGCGCACGAGCCTGCCCGCCGCCCTCAACGTCGCCTTTTCGGGCGGCCTGGTGATGGGGCTGAGCGTGGTCGGGCTGGGCGTGCTGGGGCTGGGCACGCTGTTCATCCTGTACAGCGCCCTCTTTGGCGGCAGCGGCGCCTCGCCCGCCGTGGCCGACATGACGCGCATCCTCAACGTCATCTCGGGCTTCTCGCTGGGCGCCTCCTCTATCGCCCTGTTCGCGCGCGTGGGCGGCGGCATCTACACGAAAGCCGCCGACGTGGGCGCCGACCTGGCGGGCAAAGTCTATGAAGGCATCCCCGAGGACGACCCGCGCAACCCCGCCACCATTGCCGACAACGTGGGCGATAACGTGGGCGACGTGGCGGGCATGGGCGCCGACCTGTTCGAGAGCTACGTCGGCGCCATCGTGGGTACGATGGTGCTGGGCGTGGCCTTTATCGCGC
>CBDUCD010000377.1:0-3020 GCA_965365535.1 uncultured Rhodothermales bacterium
GTCAGGCGGTGGGGGCGCGGTAGGCGAGCAGGCGGAGGGCGTTGAAGACGACGACAAGCGTCGAGCCCTCGTGCAGCGCCACGGCGGGGCCGATGCCCAGCCCGAAAACCGTCGCGGGCACCAGAAACGCCACCATGCCCAGGCTCAGCCACAGGTTCTGCCGGATGATGCCGCGCGTTTTGCGGCTCAGCCCGACGGCAAAAGGCAGGTGGCGCAGGTCGTCGGACATGAGGGCCACGTCGGCGGTTTCGAGGGCCACGTCGCTGCCCGCCGCGCCCATCGCAATGCCGACGGTCGCGTGCGCCATCGCGGGCGCGTCGTTGACGCCGTCGCCCACCATCGCCACGGGGGCTTCGCGGCCCAGTTGCCGGATGGTCTCGACCTTGTCGTCGGGCATCAGGTCGCCGCGCGCCTCGTCCAGCCCGACGGCGCGGGCCACGGCGTCGGCCACCTGCTGGTTGTCGCCCGAAATCATGACCATGCGCGTGATGCCCAGCCGCCTCAGTTGCGCGAGGGTGTCGCGGGCGGCGGCGCGGGGCGTGTCCATCAGCCCGAGGGCGCCCAGGTACCGCCTGCCCCGGCGCACGACCATCGTGGTTCGCCCGTCGCGTTCGAGGGCTTCGACCTGCTGGCGGAGCGCGTCGGGCAGGGGCGGGCCGTCTATTTCGTCGAACAGGTCGGCTTTGCCGACGAAGACGGCCTCGCCGCCCAGTTGCGCCCGCACGCCGCGCCCGGTGATGCTTTCGATGCCGGTCGCCTGTTCGGACACGGCGACGTTTTGCGCCTCACCGTGCTGCACGACGGCGCGGGCGAGGGGATGGTCGCTGAGCTTTTCGACGGCGACGGCGGCGGCCAGCAGCTCGTCGGCGCTGGCGCCCGGGGCGGGCAGCACGTCCGTCACGCGCGGGCGCCCCTCGGTCAGCGTGCCCGTTTTGTCGAAGGCGATGGCGCGCAGCGTGCCCAGGTTTTCGAGCGGCCCGCCGCCTTTGACGAGCACGCCACCGCGCCCGGCGCGGGCCACGCCCGAGAGCACGGCGGACGGCGTGGCGATGGCGAGCGCGCACGGGCTGGCGGCCACGAGCACGGCCATGGCGCGGTAAAAGCTGGCCGCGAACGGCTCGTCCACCACGAGCCACGCGAACAGCAGCAGCACGACGAGGCCCAGCACGGCGGGCACGAAAACGCGCTCGAAGCGGTCGGTGAAACGCTGCGTGGGCGAGCGCTCCGTCTCGGCCTCGGCTACCATCTGAACGACGCGCGCGAGCGTGGACTCGGAAGCAACCTTCGTCACCACGATTTCGAGGGCGCCGCTGCCGTTGATCGTGCCGGCAAAGACGCGGTGCGCGGCGTCGAGCGTTTCGGGGCTGGCGAGGGCCTTTTCGACGCTGTCCACGGGCGTTTTGTCCACGGGCACGCTTTCGCCCGTGATGGGCGCCTGGTTGACGGCGCCGCTGCCTTTCACGACGAAGCCGTCGGCGGGCACCCGCGTGTTGGTCTTGACGACGACCGTCTCGCCCACCTGCAACGATGCGACGGGCACCTCCATTTCGCGCCCGTCACGGCGGACGAGGGCGGTTTCGGGGGCGAGTTCGCCCAGCGCCTCGATGGCGCGGCGGGCGCGGCCCATCGCATAGTGTTCGAGGGCGTGGCCCAGCGAGAACAGGAACAGCAGCAGGGCGCCTTCCAGCCACGCGCCCAGAAAGGCCGCGCCCACCGCCGCCACGATCATCAGGAAATCTATCTCGAAGCGCCCGGCGCGGACGGAATCCCACGCCTCGCGGATAGTGAAAAAGCCGCCGAACGCGTAGCCGCCGAGGAAAAAGGCTGTCGGCAGCCACGGGGGCACGGCGGCGAAATCGCGCAGCACCCACCCCAGCGCCACGCACACGCCGGCCAGCAGGGCAAACGCGAGTTCGGTCTTTTCGCCGAAAACGCCGCCGTGCGCGTGGCCCGCTCCGCCCTCGGCGTGGTCGTGCTTGCCGGCGGGCGCGTGGCCCGCTTCGCCTCCGTGATCATGGTCGTGGTCGTGCGCGGCGCCCGGCGGCGCCGAGAAATCGCCCGTCACCTGCACGCCCATCCCTTCCAGGGCCTTCTGGAGCGCCCCTTCGTCTGTCGCCCGGCGGTCGAACTCGATGCGGATGGGGCCGGCGGCATTCGCCTCGGCCTCGACGACGCCCGCTATCTGCTGCACGCGACGGGCGACGGTGCGGGCGCGGCGCTGGTGGCCCAGCCCCTCGACGGGCCAGACGACGTGCCCGTAGCGACCCGTGATGCGCGCCCCCGCCCGCTCGGCGGTCCGGCGGATGCGCGGCAGCGCCAGCCGCGCCGGGTCGTAGTGGATGCAGACGCGGGCGGGCTGGCCGTTTTCGGCAGGCAGCACGTGCGCCTTTTCGACGCCGGGCGTGGCCGCCAGCTCGTCCGTCAGGCGCGCCACGCAGGCGTCGCGGGCGTCGGGCACGTCGGGCAGCAACACGGGCAGGTCGAGGCGGAGGGTTTTCTCGGGCATGGAGTGGGGGATAACAGTCGCTGGCAGGCAGGACAGGGGGCTACCGGGCCGCCTCGGGCGAGGCTTCGCGCACCCACGCCCACGCGGCGCCCATCTGGTCGCGGCTGAAATAGCGGACGGTGCCACGCGTGAACGGGCTGGCGAGCAGCGTCGCCCAGCGCTGCCAGTTTTCGTCGCCCACCATCGCCACGCGCTCGACACGGGTGGCGAGGTGCGCGTCGAGCTTTACGTCCTGCCACAGCGCGCCCAGCGAGTCCCAGCCGTGCCAGTCGTCGAGCAGCACGAGCACGCGGAGCGGGGCGTGCGCCGCCATCTGGGCTTCGAGGTAGGGCGCGAGTTGGTCGTAATCGTCGCGGGTAAGGGTGCCCGTGGCGCGGATGCCGACGACGTTGCCGCCGCTTTCGGGTAAGATTTCGTACATGGAGGCGGAAGGGTTGGTGGATCATCGTCTCGCTGCTGCACGATGCGCGCTGCCCCCGGCTCCGCGCCCGACAGGATTTCTACACCTGACACC
>CBDUCD010000378.1:0-3019 GCA_965365535.1 uncultured Rhodothermales bacterium
CGGCACGCCGCGCGAGGGCGCAATGAATGGCGCCCCTGCGGTTACATTCGCCATTCGTCATTCGACACTCGCCCATGCCCACCGCCCCGCTGCGCGACGCTTTCGTCCACCCGCCGGCGCCTGCTGCCGAACTCCGGGCGTTTACGCACGGCCTGATGCCGCGCACCGTGCCCGCCCTCATGCAGGCGTTCTGCGACGACTGGGCGGCGCGCGGCGTTGACGCGTGGAACCACGTGCCCAACCACTGGCGGCCCCATAGCGGCGAAAGCGTGGGCTGGTGGACGCTGCCCCTCTACCTCGGCGACCATTTCGTCGCGCCCATGCTGGCGGCGCCGCCGGGCACGTGCGCGATGCAGCCCAACGTGCACTGGACGGTGCAGTGCCTCTTGAGCGCGCCCGAGACGTGGCGGGCCGGGCGCCACGTCGTCATCCCCGACGACGCGTTCCCGTCCACGCTGCACAGCCTGCACCGCTGGTCGGAAGGGCTCGGCCTCGACGTGCAGGTGGTGCCGGCGGGCGCTGGCGGACTCGTGGACGAGGCTGCCGTCATCGCCGCCCTCCGCCCCGACACGGCCCTCGTCGTGCTCAGCCACGTCAGCTTCGTGACGGGCGAAAAGCTGACGGACGGTTTTCTGCGGCGCGTGGCCGACGGGGTGCACGCCGGCGGCGGGCTGCTCGCCGTGGACGGTTACCACGCCACGGCGCAGTTTCCCATCCACGTCGAAGCCGTGGGCGCGGACGTATATATGGGCGGCCTGCTGAAAGAAGGCTGCGGCGCGTCGGGCAACGCGTACGTGTACGTGCGGCGGGGCCTCGAAATCACGCCCCGCGCGACGGGCTGGTTTGGCGATGCCCAGCCCTTCGGCTTCGGCCCCGCGCCCACCGCCCACCCGGACGTGCGGCAGCGCTTTCTGGGCGGCACCACCGCCGTCGCCTCCCTGTACCACAGCGTCGAGGGGCTGCGCGTGCTGATGGATTTCGGCTTCGAAAACGTGCAACGGCACGTAGCGGCGCTCACGGGCGAGTGCCTCGAACGCGCCGACGCGCTGGGCCTCGAAGTCGTCTCGCCCCGCGAGAGGGATCGGCGGGCGGCGCTCGTGGTGCTGCGCGTGCCGGAGGCGCACCAGATGGCCGAATACCTCAAAACGCGCCACGTTTTCGTGGACAGCCGCCGCGACACCCTCGTGCGCCTGGCGCCTTTCGTGTGGAACGGCTCGGACGACGTGGCCCGCGCCTTCGACGAGATGGGCGCGGCGCTACGGGGCGGGCTCCACCGGCACGTCACCGTCGTCCCCGGCGGCCCCGTCACCTGAAACGAGCGGGTCGAGGGCGTAAAAGGCGACGAGGGCGCGGTAGAGCTTGTCGTGGTGGCGGGCCATCACGTGGGGGCGCTCGAAAAAGGCCTCGGTCGCGCACGCGAAAAACTCGGCAGCATTGGTGGCCGCGTAGCGCCGCAGCATGGATCGTCCGTTTTTGATGCGCTGCATCTCCTGCCGGACGAGGTCGGCCCACGCCGCCGCCGACGCCGGGTCCATGAGCGCGGGCGCCCCGTCGGCGCTGGCCTCGTCGAAGTCGAGCAGGTGGGCGAGTTCGTGGAGCACGACGTTCTGGCCGTCGGCGTACGCCCAGCTGTGCTCGACGGCGGGCGCCGACAGGATGACGGGCCCCTGCGGGTGCGCCATGCCGTCGAAGTCGCCCTCGGCGTCGTCGAAGTAGTCGGCGTCGAAGTGGCCGGGGTAGAACAGCACCGTCCGGCGCGTGGGCAGCGACCAGTCGGGGCGTCCGTGGAGCATGAGGGCGGCGCCCGCCGCCACCTGCAAGCGCAGCAGGTCGGTAACGGGCGCCTCGGCGACGCCCTCGAAGCGCTGCTCGGCGAGGTAGAGCTGCACGTCGCGCTCGAAGCGGCGGCGGTCGGCAGGCGCGGCCATCGCGTAAACGGGCACGTGGTGTTCGAGCCACGTCCGCCAGCGCGCGGGAAAGCGGTGCTGCACGGCCAGCCACCGGTAGCGCGCGCCGCGCAGCGCAAAGGCCAGCACCGCCCCGCCCCCCGCCACCCCCCACAGGGGCGAGCCGCCAAAGCGCCACACCACGAGGGCCGTGGCAGCGCCCGCGAGGGCGGACAGGGCAAGGGCGAAGTACAACGACGACGACGAGAGGACGCGCATGGCAGCAGAAGGGATGCCCCAAGATGCCGCACAAAAGGGCCCGGGGACAATACCTGCCGCGTGGCAGGATTTGCCGCCGCCAGAAAGCGCCCCGGGCGTCCACCTTTTCTGCCTGCCGGGCTTAACCCGCTGCGAATGGGCCGATAAAGGCTGTGGCACCCCAGTTGCCTTCCGCCATCCCCAAACACCGCCCCCTCCCATGTCGCAGTCCCCGACCCTCCAGGCGCTTGTCGAGCGTTACTTCGCCAACCCCACCGAGCCCAACCGCTCCGCCATCATCGTCGAAGGCGTGCACCTGGTGCGCAGCCTCGTCGGGCGCACGAGCGTGCCGCGCAACCCGCTCGCCTCGCGCGAAGACCTGGAAAGCGTGGGCCTGATGGGCCTTTTGCAGGCCCTCGAACAGTACAACCCCGAGCGCGGGACGCCCTTTGCCACGTTTGCGTATGGGCGCATCCGCGGCGCGCTCATTGACTACCTGCGCTCCATAGACCCGCTTTCGCGCGACCAGCGCCGCAAACTCGCCGAGGTGCAGGCGGGCCGCGAAACCCTCCGCCAGACGCTGGGCGACGAGCCTTCGGACGAGGACGTGGCCGACTTTCTCGGGCTGGGCATTGCCGAGTACTACGAACTGCTCGCCCAGGCGCAGCGCCGCTTTGCGCTGTCGCTCCACAGCATTCTCTTCGAGGACGCCGAGCTGACGCTTATTGACCTCATCGCCGACGACGAGTCCGAGGCCGAGCAGGAAAAACTCGAGTTCAACTCGATGGTGGACTACGTGCAGTCCATGATCAAGACGCTGCCCGAGCGCGAGCAGCGCATCCTGGCGCTCTACTACCACGAAAACCTGACGCTGC
>CBDUCD010000379.1:0-3013 GCA_965365535.1 uncultured Rhodothermales bacterium
TCATTCCCCGCGCCCGCCGCCATGCTTGTCACCCCGTCGCACCTCAACCCGCACCCGCCCCGCACCCACACCTGCGGCCAGATCCGGCCTGAGGACGTGGGCCGCGAGGTCACCCTCGAAGGCTGGGTGGACACGCGGCGCGACCTGGGCGGCCTCATCTTTTTCGACCTGCGCGACCGCCACGGCCTTACCCAGGTCGTGTTTTCGCCCCAGGACGGCGCCGACGCCTACGCCCTGGCCGAGAAAATCCGGGGCGAGTACGTCGTCTCCGTCCAGGGCACCGTAGATACGCGCTCGCCCGAAACCGTCAACCCGAAGCTGCCCACGGGCCAGGTCGAGGTGCGCGCCCATAGCCTCGTGCTGCTCAACACCAGCGAGGCGCTGCCTTTCGCCATCTCGGCCCACGAGGAAAAGCGCGTCACGGCCAACGAGGAGCTGCGCCTGCGCTACCGCTACCTCGACCTGCGGCGCCCCGAGCTGGCCCGCAACCTGGTGCTGCGCCACCAGGTGTACCAGATCACCCGCCGCCACTTCGACCGGCACGGCTTTCTCGAAATCGAGACGCCCGTGCTCATGAAAAGCACGCCCGAGGGCGCCCGCGACTTTCTCGTGCCCAGCCGCGTCAACCCCGGCAAGTTTTTCGCCCTGCCGCAAAGCCCGCAGACCTACAAGCAGATCCTGATGGTGGCGGGCCTGGATCGCTACGTGCAGATTACCAAGTGCTTCCGCGACGAAGACCTGCGCGCCGACCGCCAGCCCGAGTTCACGCAGATTGACGTCGAGATGACGTTTGCCCGCGAGGAACTCATCTACGCCCTCATCGAGGAGCTGATGGCGACGCTGTGGCGCGAACTCAAGGGGACGGAGCTGGAGACGCCTTTCCGCCGCATGACGTACGACGAGGCCCTGACGCGCTACGGCTCCGACAAGCCCGACCTGCGCTACGGCCTCGACTTCCGCGACCTGACGGACACGTTCCGCGGCTCGGGCTTCCGCGTCTTCGACGACGTGGTCGCGCAGAACGGCAAAATCCTGGCTATCGTGGTGCCCGGCGAGGGCGACCGGGGGCGCGGCGCCATGGACCGGCTCGACAAGGACGTCGTCCGCAAAAAGATCGGCGCGGGCGGCCTCGTCTATTTCAAACGCCCCTCCGACGGTGGCCCCGCCTTCTCGTCCGTCAAAAGTGACGTGCTGGGCGAGGCGTACGTCGAAAAGGCCCTGCTCGAAACAGGCGCCCGGCCAGGCGACCTCGTGCTGCTGCTGGCCGGCGCGGCGCCCCGCATCTACCAGCAGATGGGCGCGCTGCGCGAGCATATGGCGCGCGAGCTGGGCTACGTGCCCGACCCCGCCGACCCTGCCGCCGCGCACGGCGAGGGGCCGTGGCAATTTCTGTGGGTGACGGACTTCCCCCTTCTCGAATGGGACGAATCCGAGGGGCGCTTTTTTGCGATGCACCACCCCTTTACCGCCCCGCGCCCCGAGGACATCGCCGGCCTCGAAACGAACCCCCGCGAGGCCCGCGCCCGCGCCTACGACCTCGTGCTGAATGGCAACGAGGTCGGCGGCGGCTCCATCCGCATCCACGACCGCGCCGTCCAGTCGCAGATGTTCAACCTGCTGGGCATCAGCGCCGACGAGGCGCAGCGCCGCTTTGGCTTTTTGCTCGACGCCTTCCGCTACGGCGCCCCGCCCCACGGCGGCATCGCCCTGGGGCTGGACCGCCTGGTGATGCTGCTGGCCGGCGCCACGAGCCTGCGCGACGTGATCGCGTTTCCCAAGACGCAGTCCGCCCAGGAGCCCATGGTGGGCTCGCCCGACGTGGTGGACGACCACCAGCTGCGCGAGCTGCACATCCGCACCGTGCCGCCCGTCGAGGGGGGCGACAAGCACAAGCTCGTCAAACAGCCCTCGTAGGGGCTGCCGCCCTTCTGCTTTGCGCTGCCCTGTTGCCCCGGGCGCGCGCTTCCGTCCACGTTTTCCAACCCTGCCCCTATGGCCGCTGCCCCGCCTCGTCCCGCCTCATCCGCCGCCGCCGCGCCCGAGGGGTCGCAGCCCTTCTACGGACGCGCGTTCGCCATCGTGACGACGCTGTTTTTCATGTGGGGCTTTCTGACGTGCCTCAACGACATCCTCGTGCCGCACCTGAAGGCCGTCTTCTCGCTCAACTACCTGGAGGCGGCGCTGATACAGTTCTCGTTTTTCTCGGCCTACTTCGTCATGGCGATTCCGTCGGGCAAACTGATCGAGAAAATCGGCTACCAGCGCAGCATGGTGGCCGGCCTGGCAACGGCGGGCGTGGGGGCGCTGTTGTTCTATCCTGCCGCCGCCCTCGCGTCGTACCCGCTTTTTCTGGGCGCGCTGTTCGTGCTGGCGACGGGCATCACCGTGCTGCAGACGGCGGCGAATCCGTACGTGACGGCGCTCGGGCCGCCGCGCACGGCGTCGAGCCGGCTCAACCTGACGCAGGCGTTCAACTCGCTGGCCACGACGCTGGCGCCCCTGTTCGGCGGGCTGCTCATCCTGGGCGGCACGCTGCTGACGGCGGATCAGATTGCCGCGCTCACGCCCGCTGCCGAGGCGGCCTACCGCGCCGAGCAGGCCGCGGCGGTGCAGGTGCCGTACGTCGGCCTCGCCGTCGCCCTTTTCGTGCTCGCGGCCCTGATCGGGATGGCCCGCCTGCCGCGCCTGCTGGACGTGGAGGAAGGCGAGGACGCGGGCACGTTCGGGCAGGCGCTGCGCGTGCGGCACCTGGCGCTGGGCGTCGTCGGCATTTTTCTCTACGTCGGCGCCGAGGTGTCCATCGGCTCGTTTCTGATCAACTTCATGGCGCTGCCGCGCGTGGCCGGCCTGGCCGAGGGGGCAGCGGCGACGTTTGTGGCCTACTACTGGGGCGGCGCCATGGTGGGGCGCTTTCTGGGCAGCGCCGTCATGCAGCGCGTGGACGCGGGGCGCGTGCTGGGCATCTGCGCCCTCGTGGCGGCGGGCCTGAGCGTGCTGGCCGCCCTGATGCCAG
>CBDUCD010000380.1:0-3001 GCA_965365535.1 uncultured Rhodothermales bacterium
ACGGGCTGGGGCGAGGCCGTCATCCGGGCGTGCGGCTGCCACCTCGTCGTCGAACTCATGCGGCAGGGCCACGCGCCCGGCGAGGCGTGCCGGCGGGCCGTGGACCGCGTCGTCCAGAAAAACCCCGACTACCGCGACATCCAGGTCGGCTTTCTCGCCCTCGACCGGCAGGGCCGCTGGGGCAGCCACTGCATCCAGCCCGGCTTCAACTTTGCCGTCTCCAACGGCGAGGGCTACCAGCTCATAGACGCCCCGAGCCTTTTGTGAAGCCCTCCTTTCGGCTCGGCCCGGCCCTGTGCTGCCTGCTCGCCGCGTGCGCGCCCGCCGCAACGGCGCAGACGTGGCAGGCCATGCGCGCCATCGTGCCGCAGGGCTACGTGGCCTACCGCGCCGCCGCCCCCCTCACCATTGACGGCAAGCTGGACGAAACGGCGTGGCAGGCGGCGCCGTGGACGGAGCCGTTCCAGGACATCGAGGGCGAGCGCCGCCCGCGCCCGCGCTACCGCACGCGCGCCCGGATGCTGTGGGACGACCGCTACTTCTACATCGCCGCGCGCCTCGAAGAACCGCACGTCTGGGGCACGATTACGCGCCGCAACAGCGTCATTTTCCACGACAACGACTTCGAGGTTTTCCTCGACCCCGACGGCGACAACTGGGGCTACTACGAGTTCGAGGTGAACGCCCTCAACACCGTGTGGGAGCTCAGGCTCGAAAAGCCCTACAAAGACGGCGGCCCCGCCACCAGCCCCTACAACCTGCCCGGCCTCCTTTCCGCCGTCCACGTTGCCGGCACCCTCAACGCCGCGCACGACACGGACGCGGGGTGGACGGTCGAGATCGCGCTGCCGTGGCAGGCGCTGGCCCCTTTCAACCCCGGGCGCGCCACGCCGCCCCGCGATGGCGACTGGTGGCGCGTCAACTTCTCGCGCGTCGAGTGGGACGTGGTGCCGACTGACACGGGCTATGCCCGCGTGCCCGGCCGCGCCGAGCACAACTGGGTGTGGTCGCCGCAGGGCATCGTGGATATGCACCGCCCCGAGCGCTGGGGGTTCGTGCAGTTTTCCACCGCGCCCCCCGGCACCGCCCCCTTCACCCCCGACCCGACGCTGCCCGCCCGCGACCTGCTGATGGGGCTTTACCACGCGCAAAAGGCGTTTTTCGCCCTGCACCGGCGCTGGGCGCCCTCGCTCGACGCCCTCGGCCTCGCCCCCGCCGACCGCGAAAACGGCCCGGCCCGCCTCACCTTTTTTACGCCAGCCGGCGCGGGCTTTACCGCAGGCGCCACCGTCGCGCTTCCCGACGGCACCCTCGAGACCGTGTACGTCAACGAGCGCTCGCGTTTGTGGACGGAATAGCGCGGGCCGGCGTTTTGGGGGCGGCGCGTACCCCATGCGCCCAACGACCTCTCGCGTGCCCATAAAAAAGTGGGCGCGACCTCTGATGAAGCCGCGCCCGGTGCAGAAAAAGCGTGTTTGCTTAGCGCTTCTTTTTCGACGTTGCCGACGCTGCCGTCACGAAGACGTGGTACTGATTGTCGCCTTCGGGCGCGGCGCTCGACACCACTTTGGCACGTCCCGGCATCTGCTTCGAGAGGTACTGGCGCAAGCCCTGCACTTCGCGTTTGTGCAGCATCAGCTTTACCGCGTTGCCTTCCTGAAGCGTCTCGACGGCACCCCGGACGGGCTCCCACTTCGACGTGCGCCCGCCGCGCCCCCGGCGAGAGCTTGCCAGCGTTTGATGCATCTCGCCTTCCGTGACTACTTCGTAGTCCAGATCTTCCTGTTTCTTTGCCATGATGTTATAGATTGTTGGGAATGAATCCAGACGGATGGTACGGTTGCGCGCGTAGAGGTGTCAATGGAGACGCGCCGCCATACTTCTATCTGTTACAATCTTCGCGCTATTGCGCCTTATAACAACACGAGCACCATGTCCACATTTGCGCCGCGCGGGGTGCGCCGCGTCTCGTACCAGCGGCGCTACGCCGCGCCCGCGCCGCATCTCAATGATGACGTATGGGTTTCATGATGCGTTCGAGGCGAATGGGAAAGCCTTCTCCATCCCACGAGAAATACGTCATCACGGCCTTACCGATGACGTGGCTCATCGGGACGGGTCCCCAGAAGCGCGAATCGAGCGAGTCGTCGCGGTTGTCGCCCATGGCAAAAAAGTAATCCTGCCCAAACGTGTACGTCGCGGCAGGCTGCCCGTCGATGGTGAACGTGCCGTCGGCGCGGCGCTCGGCGCGGTGGCCTTCGTGGCGGTTGATGATGTCGGAGAGGTACGGCCAGTTGGCGTCGGTAAAGGTGAACGTCTGGCCCTCGGCGGGCAGCTCGATGGGGCCGTAGTTCCACGAGGTGAAGCCCTGCCCGCGCGGCCACTTGTCGTCGCGGTAGCCGGGCTGGCCGGGCGGCGCCTCCTGCACGCGCTCGACGCGCTCGACGTACGCGAGCGCCGCGATGGCGTCGGCCACGGGCTGGGTGGCCACCACGACGAGGTAGGGCGCGCCCGCCTGGGCATAGACTTCGCGGGCGCCCAGCGCGCGCAGCCGCGTCTCGGAAATGGGCGTGCCCGCCTCGCGCTTGAAGACGTAATAGGCGTGCTGGTAGTTCTCGCCGTCGGGCAGCGCCTGCCCGTTGATAAAGACGACGCCGTCGCGGATCTCGTAGGTGTCGCCGGGCATCCCGATGGCACGCTTGACGTAGTGCTGCCGCCGGTCTATGGGCAGCCGGGGGTCGTCGCCGGGCCAGTTGAAGACAAAGGCGTCTTTGCGCTCGACAGCGGAAAAGCCGGGCAGGCGCGTGTGCGGTAGCTCGAGGCCGGGCACGTAAATCTGCGTAAACGGGATGCCCAGCGAAAGCGGCGTGCGGGCGCCGTAGTGCAGCTTCGAGACGAACAGGAAGTCGCCGATAAGCAGGTTGCTTTCCATCGAGCCCGTCGGAATGCGGAACTGATCGACGAAAAACGTCCGCACGAACAGCATCACGACGGCGGCGAA
>CBDUCD010000381.1:0-3001 GCA_965365535.1 uncultured Rhodothermales bacterium
ATGCTTTTCGCGTGGGCAACCTGGGCCTCTTGCGCGACCGCGACCGCTTCAAAGAGGAGTTCAACCGGCAGGTCGTCCGCGACATGGATCGGCAGATCGAGGGGCACGTCGCCACGGCCGTGGATACGATGCTGGCGCGCGCGCTCGACCTGTGGCAGGGCGCCCTCGACGCCCTCCGCCGCGCCGCGCCGCTTTTGAGTCCGGGCCAGACCAGTCCCGGCTTCGACCGCGCCGCCGCCTTCGACGCCCTCGCCCGCGAGGCCGACCGCCGGCTGGCCGCCCACGACGTGCGCGAGGAAGCGCGCCGATTGCTCGAAAACGCCCGCAATTCCGCCGACATTTTCCAGTACGCGGGCGTGGGCGCGGCGGGGCTGGGCGTGCTCTCGGGCGTCCTCATTGCCGCGACGAGCTTGGACGCGCTGGGCGGCTTCGGGCTGGCAACGGCGGGGGCCGTGGGCGTGCTGAGCCTGACGGTGCTGCCGGCGCAGCGCCGCAAAGCCGTCGCCGAGTTCGAGGCGCGCATGGACACGCTGCGCGCCGACCTGCGGCGGGCGCTCGAAACGCAGTTCGCCGCCCAGGCCGACGCCATCATAGGCCGCACGCGCGGCACCATCGAGCCGTACACGCGGCAGGTGGAGGCGGAGCGCGCCGCCGTGGCCCACCTGGCCGAGCAGTCGGCAGCGCTCGAACGCGACCTGGCGGCGCTGCGCGAAAACGTGGCGGCGCTCGCGGGGTGAAGGCGGCGCGCGTGGCGGGGCCGCGGGCGCCGGGCGGTGACACAGCGGCGTCAGCGGGCCGGCGTAGCTTGAGCCTCCACAAATGCCCATCCCCATGCTCGTCGCGGACGTTCAGGCTTCGATTCGCTTTTACCAGGCCCTCGGCTTTTACGTGGCCGCTACCGAGATGGACGGCACGGGCACGCCCCTCTGGGCCCTCCTGCGCCGCGACGACGCCGACCTGTTTTTGCAGAGCCGGGCGGCGTGGCCCGCGCACCTCGTCCCCATCCATCCTGCGCCCGCGCCGCTCCGGCTGGTGCTGGGCGGCGACGCGGCGGGCGCGCACACCGACCCCGACGGCACGCACGTGGTGACGGGCCAGCCGCAGCGCCGCGCCGCCTGACGGCCTGTTTCAGGCGCCGACGGGGCAGCGGCTCAGCACGGCGTCGCGCGCCTCCTCGGCGTCGCCGGCGGCCACGGCAGCCACCACGCGCGCCCGGTCAATGCGGGCGGCGCGCCCGGCGCAGCTACGGGTCATGGCCTGCGCCAGAATCGCCATGAACGGGTTCTGGGCGGCGCGGCCCAGCGCGGTGGCAAAGGCTTCGTCGCTGCCGGCGAGGGCGGCGCGCAGGTGGGCGATGGCGTCGGGCGTGCCGCGCTGCGCCGCGAGCGCGGCCAGGCTGGCCATCAGGTGCGCAAACGTCTCGTCGGCGTGGGGCTGCGCGTCGGGCGGCAGCAGCTCCATCTTGCAGCGCAGGTGCTCGAGCGTGGGCACGCGCACAAAGGTGCCACGCCCCACGAAGCTCTCGATCAGGCCGCGCGCCGCGAGGGATTGCAGCGCCTCGCGCACCGCCGTGCGGCTCATGCCAAACTGCTCGACAAGCTTGCGCTCGGGCGGCAGGCGGTCGCCGGGTTTGAGGGCGCCGGTGCGGCGCTGCTCCTCGAACCAGGTGATGAGGACGGAATAAAGCCGGCGCGAAGGGGCCGGTAAACTCGGGTCGGACATGGAAGACGTTGAAGACTACCGCCCCACAGGGCGCCTCACATCAATACGCCGCGCACCAGGCAAAGCCTAGAATCCGCTGCGTGCGGATCAGTAAAGATAAGGTGGAAGGGTGAAGATGCCGGGTGCAGCGTATGTAAAAACCAATGACCCGCGCCCGTCAGGGTTCTTCGATGCCGGGCGGTGGCGGGGCGAAGTGGTTGAAGCCCGCGTTCTGGAGCGGCACCCGCTCGCCCGTCTCCGCCGTCTGCACGTGGACGCCCTCCTCGGGCTCGGTCATGCGCCCGATAGGCGTGGCCACGCCCTGCGGCATCCGGGCAAAGTCGGCCTCGGAAATCGTGAACAGCAGCTCGTAATCCTCGCCGCCAAACAGGGCGTACACGTCCACGTCCTCCTCGAAAACGTCGGCGAGGGCGCGTGTTTCGGGGTCTATGGGCAGGGCGGCTTCGTAGAGCACGGCGCCCGTGCCGCTGCGGTCGCACAGGTGGTGGATTTCCGACGCCAGCCCGTCCGAGATGTCAATCATGGCCGTCGGGCGGATGCCGGCCCGCGCCCACGCCTCGACGGCTTCGAGGCGCGGCGTGGGCGTGAGCTGCCGTGCCAGAACGTACGGGTACGGCGACAGGTCGGGCACGTGCTGCGGGTCGCGGCGCAGCGCGTCGCGGTTGTCGAGCAGCAGTTTGAGGCCCGCGTACGCCGCCCCCAGGTCGCCCGTGACGCACACCAGGTCGCCGGGCTGGGCGCCGTGCCGGTACACCACGTCCCTTTCGCGCGCCTCGCCAATAAGCGTTACCGACAGCGTCAGGCCCGCCGCCGCCGTCGTGTCGCCGCCCAGCAGCACGACGCCAAAGCGCTCGCAGGCGCGCGCCATGCCCCGGTAGAGCTTCTCGACGCTTTCGACGGCGATGGTGGCGGGCAGGCCGAGCGCGACGGTCGCAAAGCGCGGGCGGGCGTTCATGGCCGCGATGTCGCTCACGTTGACGGCGATGGCCTTGAAGCCCAGCCGTTCGAGGGGCGTGAAGCTCTGGTCGAAGTGGTAGCCTTCGAGCAGCGCGTCGGTCGTGACGACGTGGACGCGGCCCTCGCCCACGCGGTACACGGCGGCGTCGTCGCCGATGCCCTGCACCACGTCGGGGTCGGCGGTGGGGCCGAGCAGGGTGTCGAGCCGGCCAATCAGGCCAAATTCGCCCAGTTCGCGGAGTTGCATGGTGGAATAGCGTAGGTGGCGTGTAAAGCGAGGTCAACGCGCCACGGCTGGCCCGGCACCCGCTCCGCACAAAAT
>CBDUCD010000382.1:0-2990 GCA_965365535.1 uncultured Rhodothermales bacterium
CGATCCGCTAATCTCCAACCGCTGACCTCGAACCTCAATTTACGCCCGGCGGCGTATCTTGGCGGCACCCTTCCTGCTGCCCATGCGCTGACCGCTACGCCTTTCCACCTCGGCTCACCCCCATGCTTCAGGAGCAGAGCAGGCTTTTTCAGCGCGTCCTCTTTTTCGCGGACTTCGGCCTCGTGGCCCTTGCGTGGGCGGCGGCGTACTTCACGCGCTTCGGGCTTTTCCCCCTGCTGGCTCCCCTCGCGCCCGGCGCCGGGTGGCTGACGCCTGCCGAGTGGGTCGAGTTTTCGCGCTACCTGTGGCTGCTGCCGTGGGTGCTGATCGCGGCGTCGCTCGTGTTCTACTTCTCGGGACTCTACGCGCCCGACCGGGCGCTGCGCTTTCTGCGCCTGTCCTACACGGCCCTCAAAGCGGGCGCGCTCGCGCTCGTGGGCGTGGCGGCCCTGCTGTCGTTCTACCGCGCGTTTTCGGTTTCGCGCCTGTTCATGGGGCTGTTCGGGCTCTACACCGTCGCCTTTCTCGTGGGGCTGCGCTTCGTGCTCTACTTCTGGCTCAAGCGGCAGCGGGCGCGCGGGCGCTTCCGGCGGCGCGTGCTCATCGTGGGAGGGGGCGCGGTGGGCAAACGCCTGGCGCGCTCGTTCCGGCAGTACCCGTGGATGGGCCTCGAAGTGGTCGGCTTTGCCGACGACGACCCGGCGCGGGCGGCGCTCTGCTCCGTTGCCGACGTGCCCGCCCTCGTGGACCGCTACCAGGCCGAGGGCCTGCCCATCGATCACGTGTACCTCGCCCTGCCCCTCTCGGCCGCCGACCAGATCGCCGGCCTGGTGGACGCGCTTTCGACGCGGCTGGCGCACGTGAGCCTGGCGCCCGACCTGTTCGGCCTTACCGTGCTCAACGCCCGCGTCTCGGACGTGGACGGCCTGCCCATCATCCACCTCATAGACGAGGTGCCGCTCAGGCTGGCGTGGGTGGCCAAGCGCGGCCTCGACATCGCGCTGTCGGCCCTTTTTCTGCTCGCCATCTCGCCCGTTTTCGGCGCCATCGCGCTGGCCGTCCGGCTGGGCTCGCCCGGCCCCATCTTCTACCGGCAGCAGCGCATGAGCCTCAACGGGCATACCTTCGACATGCTCAAGTTCCGCTCGATGCGCACCGACCAGGCGGGCGACGTGAACGTGCTCACCGCGCCGGGCGACCCGCGCGTGACGCGCGTGGGCGCGTTTCTGCGGCGCACGAGCCTCGACGAGCTGCCGCAGTTCATCAACGTGCTGCGCGGCGACATGAGCATCGTCGGGCCGCGCCCCGAGCGGACGTGGGTGGTGGAGGAGCTGCGCGGCGAGATTCCGCACTACATCCTCAAACACAAGGTGCCGGCGGGCATCACGGGATGGGCGCAGGTGAACGGGTGGCGCGGCAACACAAGTCTGGAAAAGCGCATCGAGTACGACCTGTATTACATCCAGAACTGGTCGCTCAAACTCGATTTCAAAATCATGGTGATGACCGTGTGGAAAGGCTTCGTGAGTGAAAACGCCTACTGAAATCGTTTGCCTGAAGCCAACCATCGGAGGTGCAAACGCGGCGCGATCCACGTCCACCCGAAGTGGGCGTAGATGAGCAGAAACGGAAACACGTACAGCCGGAAGCGCGCGTACCCGTTGGGCCCGCCCACGACGAGCAGGTACCCCACGACGGCGCCCACGAGCCACCACGCCCGCCCGCCCTGCCGGTAAAACGGGACGACGCCCAGCGCCGCGAGGGCATTCACGACGCCCAGAAACGCGAGGTACGCCAGCAGCGCCGCCGTCTGCGCCGGGCTTTTCTGCGCGACGGCCCGCAGCGCGCCCCACACGCCATCGCGGGCAACGGTGTTGGTGAGGCCGATGGCCCGGGGGTCTTCGGAGGGAAACGTCCGGTTGAAGACCAGTCGGCCGGGGTCGAACAGCGTCACGAGCACGCCGCGCGCCACAGCCCGGGCGTAATGGATGGGGTGGGCGCGCAGCACGTCGCGGGCGAGGGCGAGCTTGGCGCGGTCGAGGGCGAGAAACGGCAGCCCCTCCCAGTCCGGCCCGTAGCGGCGGGCCATGAGCGCGCCCAGCGAGTCCTGCGCGGCGCGGTGCGTGGTGTGGTAGGCGCCGGCGTACACAAAAGCCGCGTGCGCGAACAAGAGGTTGTTGCCCTGGATGGACGTGAACGTGGCCGCGCCGTAGCGCGCCTCGTTGCGCACCAGCCACGGCGCGATGGCGGCAAGAAAGACGACGGCGTACACCGCCGCCGCTTTCCACCGGCGCGCCGCCAGCAGCCCGGCCACAGGCACGGCGGGCAGATACAGCGCCACGGGCTTGACGAGCGCCGCCACGCCCACGAGGAGGGCCGACAGGGCCACGCGCCCCGGCTCGCGCCGCCGCCACCCGTCCACGAGCAGCACGAGCGCGCCCACGAGCAGGGGCGTGAAAACGGGCTCGGGGACGACCTCTTTGCTGTAGAGCAGCCACGCCAGGTCGAGCGCGAACAGGGCGCCCACCACGCGCGACGAGGCCGCGCCCAGCCGTGCCAGCAGCGTTTTCGTCAACAGGTACGTGAGGGCGGCGCCCACCACGTTCCACAGCACGAGGGCCAGCAGCGCAAAGCGCCCGAACAGGAGCAGGTTGAGGGCGATGAAAACGGGGTAGCCCGGCGGGCGGATGAGGTCGCTGTACGGCTCGTAGGGCGCGTACACGTAGCGACCCTCCGACACGAGCGACTGCGCCAGCCCCACGTAGTGCGCCGAGTCGCCGTTGTACATGCGCGCCGTGTCCGGGTACACGTGGGCGATGAGGACGAGCCGCGTGGCGACGATGAAGGCCACGACGAGGGCGTCGTAACCGTCGAAACGGGGGCGCAGCGGCGGGGCGAGAACGGGGGGCGGCATGGCGCAAAATACCGCCGCGCCGCCATTCCTGACGGAAGCTTCCCCGACGGGCGGCGCGGCGCATTGTAGCTTGGGC
>CBDUCD010000383.1:0-2985 GCA_965365535.1 uncultured Rhodothermales bacterium
CAGCGCAAAAAAAGCGGGGGCCGCGCGGGGAAGGAAGTTCTTTTTCCGCCCCTCTGGCTTAATCTCCGTACGTCACCGTCGTTTGTCATGCCACGCTCTCCCAATCGTCCTCAGATGGCCCGCTGGGCCGCACTTATCCAGTGGCTCCAGCAGGAGCGCCCCTTCACGTCGCGCAGCGCCGCGCGCGAGCTGGGCGTCACCGACCGGACGGTGCGGGCCGACCTCGACGGGCTGCGCGAGCAGGGCGCGCCCGTCGAGTGGGACGCCCGCCGGGGCACCTACCGGCTCACCGACGCGGCGGCGCCCCTGCCCGCCCTCCACGTGTCGCGGGCCGACTTCGCGGCCTTTCTCGTCGCGCAGCACGCTTTGCAGGCGCTGGGCGAAAGCGCGACCGCCGCCACGCTGGGCGACGTGGCCGACCGGCTGGCGGCCCTGCTGCCCGCGCGCGTGTACGTCGAGCCGCAGAGCCTGGTGCGCCACCTGCGCGTGCTGGGCAGCGGCCCCCGCACGGATGCCCGCCCGGCCTTCCACGCCCCCCTGCTCGAAGCCGCCGAGGCGCGCCAGGTGGTGCTGCTGCGCTACTACAGCGCCAGCCGCGACGCCACGACCGAGCGGCGCGTCGAGCCGTACGCCCTCGCGCACCAGGCGGGGCGCTGGTACCTGGCCGCCTACTGCCTCCACGCCGGCGACTGGCGCGACTTCCGCCTCGACCGCATCGAAACGCTCAGCCCTACGCCCGACTTTTTCGACGCCCGCCCTTTCAGCGCCGACGCCTACTTCGGCGCGGCTTTCGGGATGCACCGGGGCGACGCGCCGCAACCTGTCCACCTCCATTTCAGCGCCTACCAGGCCCGCTGGATTCGGGAGGAGACGTGGCACCCCACCCAGCAGATCGTCGAAAATGCCGACGGCACGCTCGAGCTGCGCATGGAGGTCGAGGGCCTGCCCGCCCTGGCGCGCTGGGTGCTCTCGTACGGCCCCGAGGTCGAGGTCGTGGCGCCCGCCGCGCTGCGCGAAGCCGTGGCCAGTGCCGCGCGCCGCACCGCCCATCTGTACCGCGCAGCGCCATGAAACCCAACCACCCGCCCGTCATGCCGCTCAAAAACCGGCTGGCCGTCTTTACCGTCGAGCGCGGCGCGGTCGAGGTGGAGGGCGCGGCCCTCGTCGTGACGGACGCGCGCGGCGTGCGGGCGCAGCTTCCCGTGGGCGCCGCAACCGTCCTGATGCTCGAACCCGGCACGACGGTCACCCACGCCGCCGTCAAGCTGTGCGCCGAAAACCGGACGCTGATTTTGTGGTGCGGCGAAGGCGGCGTGCGCCTGTACTCGGCGGGGCAGGAGGGCGCCGCCCACGCCTACCACCTGCTGCGGCAGGCCCAGCTCGCCCTCGACCCGAAAAGCCGGCTGGCCGTGGCCCGCGCCATGTACCGGATGCGCTTTTACGACGAGCCGCCCCGCCGCCGCTCCATCGAGCAGCTACGCGGCATGGAAGGCGCCCGCGTGCGCCAGATCTACCGCGACCTGTCCGCGCGCTACGGCGTGCCGTGGACGGGCCGCCACTACGACCGGCAGGACTGGGCGGCGCAGGACGAGATCAACCGCGTGCTCTCGGCGGCCAACAGTTGCCTCTACGGCGTCTGCCACGCCGCCATCCTCATCGCCGGCTACAGCGCCGCCATCGGATTCGTCCACACGGGCTATTCGCTCGCCTTCGTCCACGACCTCGCCGACCTCTACAAGATGGAGGTGTGCGCGCCTGCCGCCTTTGAACTCGTGGCCGAGAACGCGCCGAATGCGGCGATGCACGTGCGGCACCGGCTGCGCGACCGCTTCCGCCGGACGCGCCTGCTGGAACGCCTCGTGCCCGGCATCGAAGCGCTGCTGGACGCGGGCCTGGAGGCGCGCCCCCTGCCCGACGAGCTGGGCGGCGCCCGGCGCGAGGCGCTCCGCCCCGAGGACGCGCCGTGGCAGAAAGGCCCCCTCCCCGACCCGCGCGGCCTGGCGGGCGAAATCGTCGCGGGCGAGATGGCGCCGCCGCGTCCGCCGCGCCCCCTGCCCCGCTACGACCCCCGCGCCGACGACGGGTTGCCTTTTTAGACGCCCCGACGCTTTGATGCCATGACGGTTTTCAGCCTCACCAACGCCCCGCAGCGCGTGCGCGGCCTCCTGTCGCGCTACTGCCTCGAAGTGCGCGCCGGCCTGTTCGTGGGCCGGCTCGACAGGCGCCTGCGGCTGAGGCTGTGGCGCGCCGTCGAGGAGACGGCGACGAAAAAGACGAGCGCCGTCCTGGCCTGGCGCACGCCCGACGCGCAGGGCTACTGCTTTAAAAGCTTCGGCCCCGGCACCCGGCAGCCCGTCCGCTACGACGGCCTGTGGCTCGTCGCCGAAGGGGGCGGCGACGCGCCCCTGTCACCCTTTCCACCCGACCCTCCCCCGTCGCCCTGAGCGCGCTGCCGGTCCTTTTCCACTTTCCCATTCTCGCTGCCCAACGCCATGCAACCTGTTTCCGAACCCACCCCGCTCCGCGTCGAAATCGCCTGCATCGTGGACCGCTCCGGCTCGATGGACGCCCTCCGCGCCGACGCCATCGGCGGCTTCAACGCGTTTCTGCGCGACCAGCAGACGCTGCCCGGCGAGGCGCGCTTCTCGCTCGTCCTGTTCGACCACGAGTACAAGCGCCTCTACGACCGCGTGCCCCTTGCCGACGCCCGCCCCCTCGACGAGACGACGTACGTGCCGCGCGGCCAGACGGCCCTGCTCGACGCCATCGGGCGCACCCTCGCCGGGCTGGCCGAGCGCATCGGCGCCGAGCCGGCAGCGGCACACCCGGACAAAGTCATCGTCACCATTCTCACCGACGGGCTGGAAAACGCCAGCCGCGACTGGACGGCCCCGCGCGTGGCGTCACTCATCGGGGCGCGGCGCGCGGCGGGCTGGGAGTTCGTCTTTCTGGCCGCCAACCAGGACGCCTTTGCCGCCGCCGAAA
>CBDUCD010000384.1:0-2981 GCA_965365535.1 uncultured Rhodothermales bacterium
CGTTCGAGCGGGTCGGCAAAGGGGACGTACGCGAAGGCGCCGCCCAGCCGCTCGACGGGCGCGTCGAGGTGGCGGAAGGCGCGGGCCGTGATCTGCGCGGCGATTTCGGCGCCAAAGCCCGCAAACTCGTGGTCCTCGTGGACGACGAGGGCGCGGCCCGTTTTCTCGACCGACGCCAGCACCGTTTCCACGTCGAGCGGCACGATGGAGCGCAGGTCAATCACCTCGACGCCGATGCCCTCTTTTTCGAGCGCTTTCGCCGCCGCGAGCGATTTGTGCACCATCATGCCGTACGTCACCAGCGTCAGGTCGGCGCCGGGGTGCGCCACGCGGGCCTTGCCGAGGGGCACGAGGTAGTCGGCGTCGGGCGCGGGCGTGCGGGCGGCGGCCATGCGGTAGAGCGCCTTGTGTTCGAGAAACAGGACGGGGTCGTGGCCCCGGATGGCGCTTTTGAGCAGCCCTTTTGCATCGGCGGCATTCGACGGCATCACGATGCGGAAGCCGGGCATGTGCGCGAAAATGGCCTCGATGTTTTGCGAGTGGCACAGCCCGCCGTGGATGTAGCCGCCGCACGGCACGCGAATCACCATGGGGCAGCTCCAGGCGTTGTTGGAGCGGTAGCGGAAAGGCGCCACCTGGTTGCGAAGCTGCTGCATGGCCGGCCAGATGTAGTCGGCAAACTGGATTTCGACGACGGGTTTGTAGCCCATCGCCGCCAGCCCGACGGCGGTGCCCACGATGGACGCCTCGGCAAGGGGCGAGTTGAAGCAGCGCTGCGGCCCGAACAGGTCGGTGAGTTCGCGCGTGGCCGTGAAGACGCCGCCTTTTCCGCCGGCCACGTCCTCGCCATAGACGAGCACGCCCTCGTCGCGCGCCATCTCCTCGCGCAAGGCGTGGTTGATGGCGTCCACCACGACAAGGGGCTCGCCCGACGGCTCACTCGCCTCGTACTCGCGCGTGTCGGGGCCTTCGTAGAAGACGTGCCGCGTGGCCGTGGCCGGGTCGGGGTCGGGCTGCGCCTCGGCCCACGCCGCCGCCTCGTCCACCTCGCGCGCCACGTCCTGGCGCAGCTGGGTGATGGTTTTCTCGTCGAGGATGCCGGCTTCGGTGAGGGCCATCTCGAAGCGCGCGATGGGATCTACGGCCTGGTCTTTCTGGAGCTCGTCGGGCGTGCGGTACTTGGCGTGGTTGTCGCTCGACGAGTGGGGCAGGAGGCGCACCACGTCGGCCACGAGCAGGACGGGGCCTTTGCCCGCGCGCAGGTGGTCGGCGGCGGCGCGGGCCACGGCGGCGCTTTTGAAAAAGTCCGTGCCGTCGAAGCGGGCGCGCTTGAGGCCGGGGTAGCCCGCGCCAAAGTTGTAGGCGCTGCCGCCCGCCGTCTGGTCGGCCACGGGTACGGAGATGGCGTACTTGTTGTCCTGCACGAAAAACAGCACGGGCGCCTGGACGCGCGTGCTCCAGTTGAGGGCTTCGTGGAAGGCGCCCTGACTCGTGGCGCCGTCGCCGCACGAGCTGTACACAAAGGCGTCCTCGCCCTGCCGCTGCACGCCGAGGGCAAAGCCGACGGCGGGCAGAAACTGCGCCCCCACGCTCGACGACGTCGTCATGATGCGCAGGCCGGGATGGCCGAAGTGCTCCGACATCTGCCTGCCGCCCGACGACGGGTCGTCGGCTTTGGCGAGGTGCGCGAGCAGGGTTTCGCGGGGCGTCATGCCCAGCATCAGCGTCGTGCACAGGTCGCGGTAGTACATGCAGAACCAGTCGTGGCCCGGGCGTGCCTGGAGCGCGATGGCGGCCTGCGCGGCCTCGTGGCCCGAGCAGCCGATGTGGAAAAAGCCCTTGCCCTGCTTGAGCAGGTTGAGCATTTTCTCGTCGAGCCGGCGCGAAAGCAGCATCGTGCGGTACACGTGCCGCAGCGTGTCCGCGTCGAAGTCGGCAGGGGTGAGCGGCGCCACGTCGAAGTCGCCTTCGATGCCCGGGGCAAGGGCGCCGTTTTTGGCCGCGTCCTCGCCGTGGAACCCCTGCTGCTCGTGCAGCACGAGGGCTTCGACGGGGGCATCGCCTGAAAGCGCTTTCGGGGACGACGGGCGGGAGGCGGTGCGGGATCGGGCCATCGGGAGCGGAAACGGTAGGTGATGAAAAGGGAAAAGACCGGGCAGGCGGCGCGGCGCCGGCCCCAGCGTCGAAAGCGCGGCGGCGGGCTGCGTTTCCTCGGGGCGGCCCCGCGCGGGCGAAATGACGCCGAAAACCGGTGGCGCCAAGATACAAAGCGGGGCCGGAGGGGGCCGGCGGCGCCCCGGCGCTAAACTTTTTGCGGCAAAATTTTAGGCCGCCCTCCGGCTGCCGATATGGAGGGCAACAAGGGACATCAGCCCCGGCCTCGCTGCCAGCCGCGGAGCGGCAAAGCCGGGACTCCCACCCACAACAAAACCTCCATTTCCATTTTGCCTCACACGACCATGAAACGCATCTCGATTCTCGCTGCTGCCTTTTTCGCCTTTGTGGCCGCCGGTAGCGTCAACGCCCAGTCCTTCGACGCGCCCGCCGTTTCGCAGAGCACCGCCGCCTACGAAATGGGCCGCTACGACGAAGCCCTCGCCTCTGCCAGCAAGGTCGTCAAAGACCGCAACGCCTCGGCCTCGCAGCGCGTGGAAGGCTTCCGCCTCCAGGGCCTCGCCTACGCCGCCCTCGGCCAGAGCCGCAAAGCCCAGAAAGCCGTTGACCAGATGATCCTGCTCAACCCCAGCTACCAGGGCCGCACGTCCGACTCGCCCGCCTTCGACACCGCCGTGGCCGACGCCCAGCGCCGCTACGCCAAGGGCGACCTCAAGATGGGCCGCAAAGGTCCCTCGCAGACCTTCTACAACGTCGTCGCCACCGGCATGTCGGCGCTGACGATCTACCTCGGCGTGACGGCTGCGATGGCGCAGTAAGTCGCGGATCCTGCATCCTTCACCCGGAAAAAGGCTCGGTGCTCAGGC